>JANWWR010000124.1 GCA_025055835.1 Gemmatales bacterium
TCCCCGGAGGAAAGCTCATGCGGCTGGGTCGTCACCTGTTGGCTGTGGTCTGTCTGCTTGTCGTCGGGTCGGTCGCCCTGGTGGTTCAGGAGGAGCCGTCCGGGGCGAAGATGGCTCGGGCCGCCCGCCTCTTCCTCGACACCCTCAACGACGAGCAGCGTTCCCAGGCCGTCTTTCCCTTCGATCATCCCGAACGCTACAACTGGCACTTCGTGCCGCTTCAGGACCAGAACCGCAAGCCCACCCGCAAGGGCCTGTCCCTTGAAGCGATGAGTACCAGACAGCGGAACGCGGCCCTGGAGTTGGTCCGCAGCGGGCTGAGCCTGGATGGCTTCCGTCGGGCTACAACCATCATGAGCCTGGAAGAAATCCTGCGGGAGCAGGAGAAAGGCGGGACGCTGGTCCGCGATCCCGACTGGTATTTCTTCACCATTTTTGGGGAACCGGGACCGACGAGCCGATGGGGCTGGCGGGTCGAGGGGCATCATCTTTCCTTGAACTTCACCATCGAGAACGGGCAGGTCGTCGCTGCCACGCCGATGTTTCTGGGAGCCAATCCCGCCACGGTCATGGAAGGCCCCCGAAAAGGCTTGCGGATTCTGGCTGCCTCGGAAGACCTGGCTCGCGATCTGTTCCGCTCACTCAACGAGGAGCAACGCAAGGCAGCGTTCATGCCCCGGCATTTTCCCGAAGTGAAGGCCCAGAATCGGCTTCCCGAAGTCGGTCCGCCGGTCGGACTGCCCGGTTCCCAGATGACGGCGGCCCAGAAGGAAACCCTACTCGAACTGCTCAAGGCATATCTCAGCAGCATGTCCCCGGATTTCGCCGCCGAGGAACTTCGCAGGATTTTGGATAAAGGCCTGGAAGCCGTGCATTTCGCCTGGTCTGGCGGAACCGACCCGGGACAAGAACGCACCTACCGCATCCAGGGGCCAACGTTCCTCATCGAGTTCCTCAACGTCCAACCGGACAGCGCTCGCAACCCAGCCAACCATATCCACTCGTGCTGGCGGAGCTTGAGCAACGACTTTGGCCTGGCCACGGCCAAGAAGTAAGGGCCGACTATTCCGGGAACAGCGGAGTGCTGAGATACCGTTCGCCGAGGTCGGGCAGAACCACGACGATAAGCTTACCAGCGTTCTCTGGCCTCTTGGCGACCTGCACCGCCGCATGGGCCGCCGCCCCGCAGCTGATGCCGCACAGCAACCCTTCCTCACGGGCCAGACGCCGAGCCATCTCGAAGGCATCCTCTTCCTTGACCTGGAAGACCTCGTCAACGATCTCGAGGTTCAGGACGTCAGGAATGAAGCCGGCTCCGATGCCTTGAATCTTGTGACGGCCTGGCTGGAGGGGTTGACCCTGCTTGCGTTGGGTGATGACGGGACTGGCAGCCGGTTCGACGGCGATGCACTTGAAGCTGGGCTTCCGCTTCTTGATCACCTCGCCGACCCCGGTGATGGTTCCGCCCGTGCCGACACCCGCCACCAGAATGTCGGCCTTGCCCTGCGTATCATTCCAGATTTCCTCGGCCGTCGTCCGCCGGTGGATCTCCGGATTGGCTGGGTTTTTGAACTGCTGGGGCATGAAGCTGTTGGGCATCGAGCGGTGAAGTTCCTCGGCCTTGGCCACCGCGCCGGGCATTCCGCGGTCCCCCGGCGTCAGCACCACCTCCGCACCGAACGCCTTGAGCAACCGCCGACGCTCGATGCTCATCGTTTCCGGCATAGTGACGATGAGCTTGTAGCCCTTGGCCGCGCAGGTGAACGCTAGACCGATTCCGGTGTTGCCGCTGGTCGGTTCGATGATCACGGTGTCCTTGGTGATCTTGCCTTCGCGTTCGGCCGCTTCGATCATGGCGACGCCGATGCGGTCCTTGACCGACCACAGCGGGTTGAAGTTCTCCATCTTGGCGACAACAGTGGCCTTGGCGTCGCCGACGACGCGGTTGAGACGAACCAGCGGGGTATGGCCGATGCACTGAGTAATGTTGTCGTAAATGCGGCCGCGAAACGGTTGCGGAGTAAACATCGCCAACAAACCTCCCAGGAAAAGCGGAAGTACTTCCGATTGTCATAGGTACACCACAAGCGGCCCTGATTCTAGGCGACATGAGCGAACGGGTCAAAGCCACTTGACCTCCGCCTCCGAAAGGTGCCTAATT
>JANWWR010000141.1 GCA_025055835.1 Gemmatales bacterium
CGACGATCCTCGGCCTCGTGATAGGAGCACGCTTTCTCCAGAATGCGTTCTCGTGATCCGCCGGGCAGGTCGCCGGTCCAGGATCGGGCCAGGCTCCATGCCGTCTCGGCATTGGCCGCGTCGAGCAGGGCGTCGATCAGAGCCTTGCGTCCGACTGAAGTGTTTTGCAAAGCCGCCAGGGCTGCCTCGCGAAGCCGACGGTCGCCGTGGTCCAATTGCCTTGCCAAGGCTCGAGCTATTTCGGGGTTTGCCAAAGCACCGAGTTTTTCGACGGCGAAGCGACGGATGGCAACGTCAGGGGCATCGAAAAGCTTTAGAAACGTGGGGGCCAGTTTCGGCGTGACGGGCACCTTCTGCAATAAAATCATGGCGGGTGCTGCGATCTGGAAATCGCCATCCGAGGCGCACTGTACTAAGGTGGCGATATGCTTTTCGCCACGAGGCGGTCCCAGATTGCCCAAGGCTTGTAATGCGGAAGCCCGCACCGCTAACGGTCGCTTGGGATCGATCCGGGACCAGAAAATCGCTTCCGACCGTGGGTCATGCAAGGCGGCGAGGACCCGCAGCATAGCTGCCTCGGAAGCGGCAGAGAGTTTGCGTGCGTTTTTGCCGCTCAACTTCTCGATCAGATACCGGGCCAGGGCTTTGCGACGGCCAGGGGGTAGCTTGGGCACGTCGGCGGCGAGCGATTTGGCAGCGGCGGTGACGACGGCGTCATCGTCGTCCAGGAGGGCATGAGCGGCCACGACAGCGGCAGCATCGGTGTCTCCGTGGGCCAGGGCGGCAGCAACGCGGCTGCGTTGTGCGGTCGGCAGCTCGTGCATGAGCTTTTCGATGGCCTTGGCACCGCGGCTGCCCAGGCAGCCGGCAGCTTCAGCGGCTGCTTCAAGTTCCGCTCCTCCCCGGCGAACCAGTTCCAGGAGCCGGGGCAAGGCCTGTTCGGCTCTCAGCCTCCCTAATGCCTGTATCGCTGCCAGCCGCAGCTCCGGGTCCTCGTCTTCCGTTGCCGACAACAGGGCCTTGATCAGGGCCGTCTCTCGCGAGCCGATTTCGGCAGCCACGAGCACAGCCGCTCGGCGCACCGGTGCCGGCCCTTCGCCGATCAACCCCAGGAGGCGCTTTAATGTGGCGTCGGCCATAAGGTCGATAGTGCCTTCCGTGAAAAGTTTCGCCGAGACAAGCGTCGCGGGTATTGTCTCGCCGCTGCACATGCTTCGCAAGGGGGAGACGCCGGGCTTGGCAAGACCAGCAGAAGTGATCTAGGTTTCCGAATGTAGCGGTTATGTCGAAGGCGGAGCCTCGGTAGGCGGTAAGCGATGCGAGGATTGCGGTTTTCTCTGAAAATGTACTGGCATTGCTGCGAAGCAGCGAATTAAGATAGCGTTATGCCTGCTGCCGCGAGAATGATGCGGATCGCGGCCCCATGTCAACCCGTTCTGTAGGGAGTCGAGGACAATGACTACTGTCCGACGTCTGGTGGCTGTTGCTGCGGTGCTCAGCATGGCGGCTGTCGCCATCCACGCGCCGTTGTTTGGTGACTCTTCCAGCGACAGCGACCCTCTGCGTAAGCCGTTGCCTCCGGAGAAGAGCCGATCTGCCAACGACCCAAGCGCGGAAGCTGCCGAGGACTTTCTGGGTAAAGTCGCGGTGGCCAAGTTCAGCCAGGAAGGTGTGTTGACCTACCAGACCAAGGACGGGGTGACGCTGTTTGCTCTCAAGGTCCAGCCCAAGCTGACGGCTGGGACGGCCCGACCCACCGATTACGCCGTCCTCGTGGACACGACCGCCAGCCAGGCTGGTCCCTTCCATTTCGTACAACGGGTTTTGCTCTACAACCTGGTGAAGACTTTGCGGCCGGATGACCGCATCACGATTTGGAACGTCAACACCCGGCCCTTGGAACTGACGCATGGCTTTGTCTCGCCGACGCCCGAGAATGTCACGGACGCCCTGAAGGAACTGGACAAGTTCGTGCCCATGGGAGCGGCGGATCTGAAGACGGCCATCGAACGGGCTGTGGCGGGCTTCGAGAACCGGACAGGTCGCAGGCAGGTGCTCCTTTACATCGGCGACGGCATGAGCACCCTCAATCCGATCAAGGCCAAGGAAATCGCCGATCTTAGCCGGGACATGGTCGAACGCCGCATCACGTTCTTCCCGGTCCCGCTTGGCCCGTCGTTCGATCCCCAGGTGATCCACGGACTCGCCACCGGCACCGGCGGCACGGCTCTCCGCGTGGATGTTCGAGAACGAGTGGAGGCAACTCTCAAGCGGTTCACCGAGACGATTGAGAAGCCCGTGGTGTACCCTGACAGCATTCAGTTCGCCTCGGAAGTGGCCGAGTTCTATCCGACCCGTCTTCCGCCTCTTCGCAGCGATTCCCCCACGCTGGTAGTTGGACGCTTCAAGGAAGTTCCCGCGACGTTGGAATTTGTGCTCACCGGAAAGGTGGACGAACGGCCCTACCAGGTCCGGTTGAGCGACAAGGTTTTGGCCAGTTCTACGGATTGTTTCTTCCTGGCCTCGATGGTGGACCAGTGGAAGAAGGCCAAGGATCAACCGGCCTTGCTGCGGGCGGATCGCACCTTGGCGTTTGCCTTCGACCAGATGATGGTGGCTCGGGAGGAGCTACTCGCTCAAGCTCGGATCGCCTTGGCACACGATCAACTGGACGTGGCAGCCAAGCTCTTCGCCCAGGCTGAGGAGCTTGACCCGTCCGATCCGGCGGCCCGCTCGGGCACTTTGCTGGTCAAGCACATGAAGTCGAAGCGGCAAAAGCAGCTTGCTTTGGCTCAGGAACAGGACCGCGATGGCAATCAAGGGGCCGCTCAGCCACCTGCTAATGCCCAGGAAGAAGACGCCCTGAAGCGAGTCGAGCAGCAACGTCTCATCGAAGAACAGCGCGTCAAGTTGCAGGTTCAGGAGGCGATTCGACAGGCCCGAGCTGAACTGACCGCCAACCCCGATCTAGCCATCGAACGACTCAAGCTGCTGATCGACACGGTGCAGCGGCACCCCGATATCCGTGAGGAATTGCGGCGGGATTTGGCCCGTCAATTGGAGAATGAAACCAGAGCTGCGACGCTTCAAGCGGCTCGAATCCAGGCAGCGCGTGTCGAGAATGATCGTCGGCTGGCTCAGGCGCGAGCTCAGGCCGAGCTTCAGGCTCAAGCGGCTCAGCGGGAAAAGAACATTGCTACGGCGCTGGCCCAATTTAACAACCTGATGGACCAGGCTCGTTACGAGGAAGCCTATCGGCAGGCCCTTCTTGGGCAGGAATTGGCCCCTCAACTCGTACAAGCGGAGCAGGCCCGTTTCCAATCGCTTATCGCCCGCAATCTTCGCAATTACAACGAAATCATCGAGGCCAAGCGGGAGAACTTCATTGCCACGCTGGATCTTACCGACCGGTCTGGCATCCCGTTCCCGGATGAGCCTTCGATCCAATACCCGCCGGCAAGTTTCTTCAAGAACTCCATCTTCCGCAACTGGGGCGAACTCTCGGAGTATCGCAAGAAGCGGTGGGCGGTTCAAACGTTTGAAGACCGTCCCGATCGCCTTGCCGAGGCTCTGGAATTGCAGTCGCTGATGTATCAGCCAACGGACAAGCTCCGGGGTGGCATTGATCCAAACACGCCTCTGAAGGATGCCCTAGAAACCATTTCGCGGCTCATCAGCACGCCTTCGTTGCCGGTCGTCTTCCGCATCAACTACAAGGCGTTCAAGGAGTACGTCAACGAAGAACCGGACGCTGTTGATAACAAGCAAGTGAGCCTTCCCGCGCTGCCTAAGGGATCCAAGGTGGCTCTTGGCTCTCTGTTGGCAGAGTTGTTGGCTCAGGTGGACGCGGAGTACGTTATCCGGCGTGACCATATTGAAATCACTCACTACAAAGCCCAACTTGATGAGAAGGCCATTCGCGTCTACCCCGCCGGGGAACTGGTGATCTCCCTGAACACTCCGATCTTGGCCATGAGCGGCGGAGGTCTGGGTGGCTTTGGCGGTGGCCTGGGCGGGTTCGGTGGTTTGGGTGGTTTCGGTGGTGGCCTCGGTGGCTTTGGCGGTGGCCTCGGCGGTTTTGGCGGCCTGGGTGGCTTCGGCGGCGGATTTCCCGGCGGCTTTGGCGGCATCGGCGGCTTCGGCGGAGGTTTCCCAGGCGGTTTTGGCGGTCTGGGTGGCTTCGGCGGCGGCCTCGGCGGCCTCGGCGGCCTGGGCGGCTTCGGAGGTGGTCTGGGTGGCTTCGGCGGAGGTTTCCCAGGTGGCTTCGGCGGTCTGGGCGGCTTCGGAGGCGGCCTAGGCGGCTTCGGCGGCTTGGGGGGCTTCGGCGGTGGCTTCGGTGGTGGCGGGTTCTTTGGGGTTAACGACCCGATGACCCGCAGCATGAACGCCATGAACCTGATCAACCTGATTCGCAACGTTGTTGGCCGCCAGAATGAGTGGTACATGGATCCCAATGCCCAGGCGGGAGCCGGAGGAGGCGGTCTGGGTGGGCCGGGCGGCGGCGGTCTGGGCGGTCCGGGTGGTGGCGGAGGATTTGGCGGCTTCGGCATGGTGGGATTCAGCGGTGGTACCGATGATCCCAATGCCAACAACATCGCCTACTTCGACCCGGTGATGGCCCTCATTGTCAAAGGCACGACCCGGTTCAATCCACGTCTCGCTCCTGTGGTCCGTCGTCCTGAGGACGCAGCAGGTGCCATGATCGACCCGCCGGGCGGAGGCCGCATCCTCGCCGGAGCCGGTCAAAAACCGGCCTCGGACAAGAAGGAGGGCGGAACGGACACCGGAGGCAGCGGTCTTGCTTCCACAAAGGGCGGCCAGACTAAACCGAATGCTGTGGCCAAGGATGACAAGCATGCGGTGGCCTCGGCGAATCTCGATCCGAAGGTGATTTGGGACGAAGCTCTGGCCCGCAGTCAGCCGCAAAGCGCCTTCCTTATCGCGGCAGCTTCATTCCTGGCGGAGTACGGCAAGTTCGATCACTCGGCGGAGTTGCTCAAGGCGGCGATTCGACAGGGCGTCATGGCTCGGCCGTGGATGTTCGAGGCGATTGGGTGCGCTCTGGAGATTTGCCACGGCGACCCCGAGGAGATTGAGCGGGCGTATCTCTCCGCAGCGGACCTGCGGCCCAACGACGCGGACGGTTATCTGACGGCGGCGAAAGTCATGGCTTCGCATCGGAAGTACGGTCGAGCCTTGGAATTCTGCCGTCACGCCGCAGCCCTGCTGCCTGGCTTGCCGCAGGCATACCTCCAGGCGCTCGACATCGCCCTGGTGGCCAAGGATGCCAAGGCGATGACGTGGGCCGTTGACAATCTGCTGTCCCGTGATTGGCCCACGAACCACAAAGAAATCCAGGAGCGTGCCCGCAAGGCCGTCGCTGACCTCGCCGCTCGACTCTCCGAAGAAGGACGGACCAGTGAAGCAGAGCAACTGGTTCAGGCCAGCGAGAAGCCGCGGCCGCGCGACTTGGTGATTCGGCTCCATTGGCAAGGTGAAGCCGACCTGGATCTGGTCGTCACCGAGCCAGCCGGCACCGAATGCTCCTTCAAGGCTCGGCTGACCCCGGCAGGCGGTGTTCTCCAAGGGGACTTGGCGGCAGAGGAACGCTCGGAGGTTTACTCCGCAGCTCAGGCCTTCCCGGGAGATTTCCGCGTGACGGTTCGCCGTGTCTGGGGCAAGCCGGTCGGCAACAAAGCCACGCTGGAAGTCATCCGTCACCAGGGCACGGAGGCCGAGGAGGTGCTGCGAGAAACCCTGGCGTTGGACGGCGAACAGGCTTTGACCATCAACCTGGAGCGAGGCCGGCGCACCACGTTGGAGGAAGTTCCCGCGTTGGATGCCGTGCGGCAGGCCTTCCAGACCTCGCCGGCTGAGGATCGGGCGCAAGTCGAGCAGCAGCTACGCCGGCTCGCGCTGCCGATCACGGTCGGCATCGAGGATGGCCGTTTCCGTCCTGGCATGACACAGCGGGCCGTCCGCAGCGCTCAGCCAACCTCCCTGTTGGAACGGATGGGGGCCGGCGCTGAGGAGGTAGTTCGTCAGGGTGCAGTCAAACCGTATCTCAACAGCGGTCTGAGCTTCACGACCGAGACGGCACGAGCCTCGGACGGCAACGGCCTGATCCTGAAGTTCAAGCCGGTCTTTAGTCACCTGGAAGAGCGGCGGCCGACGCTGCCGGTGGTGCCCGGCGGACAGTAACGCCACTTGTTCCGGTAATCATCGCAAACAACCCAGGCCCACGGAATGCACCGTCCGTGGGCCTTTCCCTTGCGGCTTTTGTCACGGCCCGTTACTTTGGCAGAAAAGTGCCAAAGTATTGCTGCGAGTACATTCTGCAACCGCCATGATCTGTGTCAGCATCGGTCGCACTCGGCACAAGATGATGCTCCTAGAGATTCAGGAAGCAGCCAAACAAGGGGCCGAGATGATCGAAGTGCGGCTCGATTTCCTGGCGCGTCCTCCCGACTTCAAACGCATCCTGGCCAACAAGCCCTGTCCCATGGTTGTCACCGTGCGTCGCCAGGAGGATGGCGGACGCTGGACGCGAAGCGAAGACGAACGACTCATGCTGCTGCGGCAGGCCATTGTCGCCGGCTTCGATTGGGTGGATCTGGAAACCGATGTCATCGACCAGGTGCCGCGCTACAAGGACGTCAAGCGCATCGTCAGCTACCACAATCTCCGCGAAATGCCATCCGACCTGGAGGCCATCCACGAGAGGATGTGCAAACAGGACGCGGATGTCGTTAAACTCGCGGTTCGGGCTGAGAATCCGGAGGACAATCTGCGGGTCCTGCGCCTGTGCGGCTCGACGGTCAAGCCGACAGTGGCCATCTGCATGGGCGACCTGGGAACCCCGAGCCGGGTTCTCGCCGGGCGTTTCGGCGCTCCGTTCACCTATGCCGCATTTAACCGCGAGCGCGGCATCGCTCCGGGCATCCTGTCGTTCGACGAAATGAGGCATGTTTACCACTACGACGAGATTCAGAGGGACAGCCGCGTCTATGCCGTCGTCGGCGACCCCATCGCCCACAGCCTCAGTCCGCTCGTTCACAACGCCGCGTTTCGCGCCTTGGGGCTGAATTGCATCTACGTGCCGCTGCGTGTTCCGCGCGGCGACCTGCCGAAGGTTGTCAACCGATATCAGGAAATCCCCATCTCGGGCTACAGCGTCACCATTCCGCATAAGGAAGCAGCAGTGTCTCTGGCCAAGGAGAAGGATTCCTATGTGGAATGGACGCAGGCCACGAACACCTTGGTCCGCCGGGACGACGGCAGCTTCGCGGCATTTAATACCGACTGCCCGGCCGCTTTGGAAGCTCTCAAATCGGGGATGGATAAGCTGGAAGGCGGAGCCATCCTGGCCGGACGCACCGTACTTCTGCTCGGAGCCGGCGGTGCGGCTCGGGCCATTGCCCACACCCTCCACCGAGAGGGAGCCTTGGTCATCATCGCCAATCGCACCGCGGAACGTGCTCATGCTCTGGCTTCGGAAGTCGGCTGCCGATCCATCGACTGGAACGCCCGCCATTCGGTGATCGCCGAAATCGTCATCAACTGCACCTCCGTCGGCATGCACCCCAATCTCGATGAAAGTCCGATCCACCACAGTTTCCTCAAGCCGAACCTGGTCGTCTTTGACATCGTGTACAACCCGGAAACGACGTTGCTGGTCAAGGAGGCCCGCGACCGGGGTTGCCACGTCATCACGGGCGTCGAGATGTTCATCCGCCAGGCGGCCTATCAATTCAAGCTCTTCACGGGACGGGAGCCGCCGTTGGATGTGATGCGCAAGGTCGTTCGCCGGGCCTTGTCCCCCGTGCAATTACGGGAAGTACCGACATGATGCGGCCGACCGATCGCATCTTCCTGATCGGTGCCCGAGGCGCAGGCAAGACCACGGTGGCCAGCTTGCTCGCGGATCGCCTGGGTTGGCGAATGGTGGATGCCGACGCGGAGATCGAACGCCAAACCGGCTGCTCGATTCGATCCATCTTCGAGCGGGAAGGGGAGAGCGGTTTCCGCCAGCTTGAGGCCGAAACGCTTCGCCGCCTTGCCTCGTTTTCCCGAGCGGTCATCGCCACGGGGGGCGGCGTGGTAGTCCGTCCGGAGAATCGGGAACTGTTGCGCCGCAGTGGTCTGGTGGTTTGGCTGAGGGCGGAACCGGAAGTCTTGTGGCGGCGAATGGACACGGACCCGCGAACCGCCGAGCAGCGGCCAGCTCTGACATCGCTGGGTGGATTGGAAGAGATGCAGTCCATTGTAGCGCAGCGAAGTAAGTGGTACTCGGAGTGCGCAAGCCTCACCATTGACACCTCAGCACGCTCTCCCCAAGATGTCGCACAGATGATTCTCGAATTCCTGGCCCGGACAGCCAATGAACCTCATTGATTTTCTCGTTCAGGACTACCCCTGGGTCTTTTTGCTGGCGGCTTTCGTCCTTGGGGCGATCGTCGGCAGTTTCATCAACGTCTGCGCGGCCAGGCTGCCTCTGGAAAAAGGCGTATTGTGGCCCGGTTCCCGTTGTTCCTCGTGCCTTCAGGAAATTCGCTGGTACGACAATCTGCCGATCATCAGCTATTTGCGTCTGCGTGGCCGATGCCGACACTGCGACGCACAGTTCTCATCCCGCTACTTCTGGGTCGAATTCCTGACCGCGCTGGGCTTCGCTTTGCTCCTTGGGGCGGAGGTCCTGAGCAACCTTCGTGGATTGACCATTCCGCCAGGGGTGCAACCGGGACTAGCTCAGAAACTCTTGCTGATGTGGCTGGCCCACGCGCTGTTTTTCAGCTTCCTCCTGACGGCGACGCTGACGGACATGGATTACCGGGAAATCCCGCTGCCGATCACGGTGACAGGAACAGGCGTCGGGATCCTGGCGGGTCTGCTCATGCCCTGGCCGTGGCCGACCGATCCCCGCGTCGTTGAGCAGAGCTTCCCCCTCTGGAACGTGCCGCTTTACAGCAACATGCTGCCTGGAAGCCAGACAGTCGTCATCTTGCCGGTAGCCGCTCAGCCGTGGCCGGTCTGGCTGCCGGTTCCTGACTGGATGGCTCCTGGAACTCCCCTCATGGGCCTGATCACGGCTATTGTGGGGGCGGTCGTCGGCACCGGGGTCATGCGAGTGATCCGAGCCGTCTTTTCCTGGGCCTTTGACAAGGAAGCGCTCGGATTGGGTGATGCCGATCTGATGATGATGATCGGGGCGTTTCTAGGCTGGCAAGCGATTCCCTTCGTGCTTGTCACCGCCGTGCTGGCCGGGCTGTTGTACGTTCTAGGCGTGGTCGTGATCAACCCGAAATTCCTCCGCGGAGAGCGCATGTTCGCCTTCGGGCCGTTTCTCGCCCTAGGAGGCCTGCTGACGCTGCTGTTCTTCTGGCAGTTCGTCGGCTTGTCGTGGTACCTCTTCGAGATTCCCATCCAGGTGTACTTCTTCAGTTGGACCGTGTTTGTGCAGTTCCTTATCCTGTTGAGCGTGGTCGCCCTGGTGGTCACACTGACCATCCGCATGGTAAAGCTCATGGCGGCGGCATTCTGAATGGAGCGGATCGTCATCGTCAATTACGGCATGGGCAATCTGCGTAGCGTCCAGAAGGCCCTGGAGCGTTGCGGTGTTGCCGCCGTGATCTCCGATCAACCCGAGGACGTCGCCAACGCGGATCGCCTCATTCTGCCGGGCGTGGGGGCCTTCCGGGATGCGATGGACCGGCTCCGCTCCGCCAACTTGGTCGAGCCGATTTTGGAGCACATTCGCATCGGCAAGCCCTTCCTGGGCATTTGCCTCGGTCTGCAATTACTCTTCACAAAAAGCTACGAAGACGGCGAACACCAGGGACTGAATGTCCTAGGTGGTGACGTCGTGCGTTTCGAGGTGCCCGAAGGCCTGAAAGTGCCGCACATGGGCTGGAATGCGGTGCGTCCTACCCGCCCGGACCCGATCTGGAACGGCCTGCCGGATCCCTGCTTCATGTACTTCGTCCACTCCTATTATGTGCGGCCTGCGGATGGGTCGGTCATCGCCGCCGAGACCGACTATCCGACTCCATTCCCCGCCGCTGTCCGGTCGAACAATGTCTTTGCCGTTCAGTTTCACCCAGAAAAAAGCCAGAAGCACGGACTGGCCTTGCTTCACAATTTCGCCACGTCCTCATAAAATGCCGTCTTACCGAATGGGAATCGAGCGGCCGCATGCCGCTGTTGTGAGATGAAGCCGTGCTGATCATTCCCGCGATTGACATTCGCGGCGGCAGATGCGTCCGCCTGGTGCAAGGGGACTATGATCGGGAGACGGTTTTCGACGTTGATCCCGCGGCGGCGGCGCGGCGGTGGATAGCCCAGGGAGCGACTTGGCTGCACCTGGTTGATCTCGACGGCGCTCGGACTGGCAGAATCGTAAACAGCGAGGCCATTGCCGCCATCACCGGGGAGGTATCCGTGCCCTGCCAACTGGGCGGCGGCATTCGCAGCGAAGCCGATCTGGAGCAGGCCTGGCGGCTGGGTGTGGCGCGGGTCGTGATCGGGACGCAAGCCATCAAGAAACCAGAATGGTTTGCCGACGTCGCCGCTCGGTACCCCGGTCGGCTGCTGCTCGGTCTGGATGCTCGGGAAGGCATGGCGGCGGCGGAGGGCTGGCGCGAAGTTTCTTCGTGTTCGGTATTCGATCTGGCCCGACGCTTTGCCGGTCTGCCGCTGGCGGGCGTCATCTTTACGGACATCAGCCGCGACGGCATGTTGACCGGCCCGAATTACGACGCCATGAGGCGCATGGTGCAAGCCGTCGGTTTGCCGGTCATCGCTTCAGGCGGCGTCTCGGCCCTGGATGACCTGGAGCGTTTGGTCGAAACCGGTGTCGCCGGCTGCATCGTGGGCCGGGCTTTGTACGAAGGCAAGTTTACATTGGAGGAAGCCATCCGCCGGCTGAATCGAGGTCGGTGAGGACCTTTTCCACAATTGCCAGCCCCGTTCATCAGCCGGAAGAAGGCACGAGGTGGTCATGGCCAAGCACAAAGTCGAAGACATTCGCAATCTCGCCGTGGTCGGACACGCCGGATCGGGCAAGACCTCGCTGGTGGACGCCGTTTTGTTCCATGCAAAAGCCGTGGATCGTCGGGGGAGCGTGGACGACGGCACCAGCGCCGCCGACTACGATGAACAGGAAAAAGAGCGCCGCACTACGATCGACAGCAAAATCTTTCACCTGGACCACCGCGGCAAGCGGGTCCAATTGATCGACACGCCTGGCAAGGCGGACTTCATCGGCCAGGCGCTGTGTGGGCTGTCGGCGGTCGAGACGGCGTTCGTGGTGATCAACGCCCACGCCGGCGTCGAAGTCAACACCCGACGGATGTTCAATGAAGCGGGTCGTCTGGGTCTGGCTCGCGTCATCGTGCTGAACAAACTGGACTCGGAAAACGCCGACTTCGACGCTCTGCTGAGCACCATCCGCCAAACCTTCGGCACGAAGTGCCTTCTGTACAACATCCCGATCGGCGTCGGGGCCAAGTTCAAGGGTGTCGTCAACGTCCTTCAGCCGCCCAGCCCCTTGCCCGATGGACTTCTGGCCGATCCGGAATCGGTCCGTGCTCAGCTTACCGACGCCATCGTCGAAGCCGACGAGGCCCTGATGGAGAAGTACCTCGGCGAAGGTGCTGTGTCTCCCCAGGAACTTCTGGCGGCGTTGCCCAAGGCGGTGGCGGCGGGAACCCTCATCCCCATCGTCTGTGCGGCCGTGAGGAACGACGTCGGTGTCAAGGAGCTGCTCGACGCCTTTGTTGACCTGGCGGTGTCGCCGGTGGTCGGCAAGAAGCGGACCGGCATCAAATCCATGAACGGAGAGACGACCGAGGTCGTCCTGGAGCCATCTGAGAACGCTGAGATGGTTGGCCAGGTGTTCAAGGTCCTCAACGACAAGTTCATCGGCAATCTGAGCTACATCCGGGTTTATTCCGGTAAACTGAGCGGCGATCAGATCGCTAATCTGCGAACAGGAAAGATGGCCCGCATTCCCGGTCTGCTCGAAGTCCAGGGCAAGCAGACCAAGCCGACGTCGGACGCCATCGCCGGCGACATCGTGGCCGTGGCCAAGGTCGAGGATCTGCGCCTGGGCGACACCATTGCCAGCAGTCTGAACGCCCCAAAGGTGCCACCCATGACCTTCCCCACGCCGATGTTCGGTCTGGCTGTCGAACCCAAAGCCCGCGGCGACGAGCAGAAGATTTCCGGCAGCCTCGCCAAGATGACCGAGGAAGACCCCACCTTCAAAGTCATCCGCGACCCGCAGACCAAGGAAATGGTCATGATGGGCATGAGCCAGTTGCATTTGGAAGTGATTCAGCAACGGCTCAAGAAGCGCTTCGATCTCGAAGTCATCACCCGCGAGCCGAAGATCCCCTACCGGGAAACGATCACGGCCAAGGGCGAAGGAATGCACCGGCACAAGAAACAGACCGGCGGCGCGGGCCAGTTCGGCGAAGTGCATCTCCGCGTCTATCCGCTGCCGCGGGAGATTACCACTGAGGAGCAGTGCCGCGCTCAGTTCATGAACAAGACGCAGTTCCCGCAGATCCGCGAGGATTATTGCCGTTACGATCCCGAGTACAACTTCGCCTTCATTGATTGCATCGTTGGCGGCTCGATTCCCAACCAGTTCATGCCGGCGGTGTACAAGGGCTGCATGGAAGTCATGGAACGGGGAGCGTTAGCCGGGTATCGGATGCAGGACGTCGCCGTGGAGGTGTACTTCGGTAAGGACCACCCGGTGGACAGCAAGGAAGTCGCGTTCAAGACGGCAGCGCGGGTCGCTTTTAAGAACGCTGTCATGACCGCCCGTCCCGTGCTGCTTGAACCGATTGTGCAACTCGAAGTCACCGTGCCGTCGAAGTACACCGGAGCGATTCTCGGCGACCTGAACACCAAACGGGCCCGGATCGAGAATCAGGAGAGCCTGCCCGGCGATTTGCAGGTGATCATCGCCAAGGCCCCGTTGGCGGAATTGACCCGCTACGCCGCCCAGCTCGGCAGCATCACCCAGGGGCAGGGCAGCTACACGATGGAATTCAGCCACTACGACCAGGTACCAGGCAATATCCAGCAGCAGATCGTCGCCAAAGCCGCCAAGGCCAAGGAAGAGGAGGAAGAGGAGTAGAAATCAGCCCTTCTCTCCGCCTGCTAACCAGGCTTCTCGGCTCGGGAACCGCCGAGACTTCGGAGGGGTTACGCCGGATCGTGGCCGCCTTGACAGAAGGGATTGCAGCGGCAGATTCGCCAGAGGCCCTTAAGCGTACCCTTCCACGGGCCGTACTTACGAACCGCGTCGATGAAGTATTGACTGCAACTCGGCTCGAAGCGGCAGACCCGGCCGAACAAGGCGTAGATCAGCGGACTCAATGTCCATTGGTAGAGTCGAACCAGTCCGGTCAACACCAACCCGACGGCGAAATTGAAACACACCCCGATCCGCCGCAGGGGTTCCACAGCGGAGGTGGACTTCGTCTCGGATTCCCTGACTTCGCCTTCGGGCATGGCAATCAAACCTTCGGCACGTCATCCCGGGCACAGCGACGAGCGGCCTGCACGGTAAGTTTTCGCACGGCCTCCTGGAATCGCTGCAAGGTTGCCTCTTCGATGCGCCGGGGAATGAGAATGAAGTCATATCCCTGGGGAATGTCCGGTTTGCTGAGGCGAAAGGCTTCCCGGAGCAGTCGGCGGATGCGATTGCGGACATGGGCCTTGCCCCACTTCTTGGCCACGGAAACGCCGACCCGCGACCAGCCTAGGCCATTCCTGCAGCAATACACGAGCAGCCAGTCGTTGGAAGCGGTGGCTCGGCGTTCATAGCAGCGGCGGAAGTCGCTGACTCGCCGCAGTCGTTCTTCGCGGGACAGACCGAAGGTCGCCGCCATTATCGCCATCCCAGATCGGCTCGAGGATTGTGCGGATTCCGCCGGGCAAACTCCTCAATGAGTTGCCGACTACGCTCGTCCACGCTCGGCGGCGTCACGATTTTCAGTTCGACGTATTGATCGCCGCGTTCCGTCCCGCTTGCTGAAGGCAGTCCCTGCCCCCGGAGCCGCAGCCGTCGTCCGCTCGATGTTCCGGGCGGCACTTTGACGCTGATCGTCTTGTCGATGGTGGGCACGTCAATGGTCGCGCCCAGGACGGCCTCGCCGATGGTGATGGGAACCTCGATGTGGATGTCCTGGCCTTCCCGGCGGAAGTACGGATGCGGCAGAACGTGAACGACCAGGTAAAGGTCCCCGCCGCCGCTGCCTTTGCCGGGGACACGGAGCTTGGTCCCCTCGGATACACCGGCAGGGATGCGGACCTTGATGGTCTCCATCTCGCCGTTATCGGGCCGTTGGATGCGGAGTTCATATGATCCGCCGCGGGCCATGGTCATGAAGTCCACGTTGATCGGCACTTCCTGGGGCGGGGCTTTTCGGCGAGCTCCGGCTCGAGGTCCGGCGGCTCCGCGGAAGCGGCCCAGAAGCTCGTCCAGATCCAGAATGTCTTCGAGGTCTTCGAACTCGAAGCCGCCTCGGCCCGGTCCGCCCCCGCCCCAGCGGAACGTCCAGGTCCCGCCGCCCGGCCCCGCTCCCGCCCCGGCTCCGGCCTGCTCGAAGGCGTGACCAAACTGATCGTACTTCCGTCGCTTCTCCGGGTCGCCCAACACGTCGTAGGCCTGCTGGATTTCCTTAAAGCGCGCTTCAGCCTCCTTGTCGCCGGGATTCAGGTCGGGGTGGTTCTCCCGGGCTTTCTTGACGTATGCCGCTTTGATCTCGGCGTCGGTGGCCGTGCGGGGCACGCCGAGCACCTCGTAGTAGTCGCGTGGCATGGTTAAGGCGATGGACTCCTGAACAGCGCACCCATCCGGGGTGTTTTCGATTACGTTATTCTACGGTAGGCAAAGTCGGCTGTGGAATGGCGGATGGTTTTCTTGCAACGCACGGGTTTTGCATCCCAAGGGAGATTGCTTCATGCTTCATCGTCTGTTCGATCTGACAGGCAAAACGGCCCTGGTTACGGGTGGCAGTAAAGGGTTGGGCAAGGCCATTGCCCGGGGCTTGGTCGAGGCCGGGGCTGACATCGTCATCTCCAGCCGCCACGAGGACGAGCTGCGCTCGGCGTTGGCCGAAATCCTCAGCGGCACTTCCCGCCAGGGCCGCTACGTCGTCGCCGACATGACCCGCCGTGACGACGTTCACCGCCTGGCCCGTCAGGCTCTCGAACTCACCGGACGCATCGACATCCTCGTCAACAACGCTGGCAGCAACACGCCGCAACCTTTCGATCAGATCACCGATGAAGCCTGGGATCAGCTGGTGGAACTGAACCTGACCTCCATCATGATCCTGTCGCGGGCCTTGATTCCGCAGATGAAGGAACGCCGCTGGGGGCGGATCATCAATATCACGTCGGTGCTGGGCTTCGTCTCCAATTTCCATCGCAGCACTTACTCGGCAACCAAAGCCGGACTGATCGGCATGACCCAGGGGGCCGCGATTGACCTGGGACCGACGGGGATAACGGTCAACTGCGTGGCTCCGGGTCCGTTCCTGACCGATCTGCCTGGCCGACTGCTGACCGAGGAGCAGCGTCGCCGCATGGCCGAACGGACCATTCTCGGGCGCTGGGGACAGCCCGAGGAACTGGTCGGCGCGGTGCTGCTTCTGGCCAGCGAGGCCGGCAGCTACATCACGGGAGAAACTATCGTGGTGGACGGCGGATACCTGGCTCGCTAAAGACGGCGTCTGTCCTGGGAACCAAACCTTGCCGGTCCACATTCGGGAGATAAATTGGGCATTGGCCGGAAGGTTCCTGGTTCGCGGAGTGGTTGGGCGACACTCTGTGACCGACCTTTCGGCCGTTTTTTTGTTCATCCAGCAGCCTGTCGTTTCGGCTCCGACAAGCCGGGGCGCTTGTGGGACTTGTCGCGGAAGGCGGCTTCGGCGCTGCGTTGACTGGCAATGACTTCCGCCGGCATCGGAGCGAGGATGCCCGGTTCGTTAGTCTGCTGCGACGCTGCCGCCAATGCCAGTTCCAAAAACCGCTCCTGACTGCGGACTCGCGGTTCGCCTGGCTGAGGCACGACCCGTTCCCATCGGCCGTCGGGAAGCAGACGCCGGGCCTTGACGTTGTCTGCCAGGCTGGTGGCCAGGATTTCCTCAATGAGCCGCCGCTTCAGGTCCGGCTGCTCAATGGGGAAAACTACCTCGACTCGCCGGCTCAAGTTGCGGTCCATCCAGTCCGCCGAGCCGATGTACACCTGCGGATCGCCGCCGTTGCCGAAGTAGAAAATTCGGCTGTGTTCCAAAAAGCGGTCCACGATGGATTTCACCCGGATGTTTTCGCTGATGCCGGGAATCCCCGGTCGTAAGGCACAGATGCCCCGACAGATGAGGTCGATGCTGACCCCGGCCATGCTGGCCCGGTACAACGCCTTGACCATGCTCGGGTCCAAAAGCCCGTTGATCTTGGCGATGATGCGTCCTCCCCGCCCCGCCTGCTGATGGGCGATCTCCTGCTCGATCTTCTCGATCATGAAACTCTGCATGCGGGCCGGGGCCACGACCAGCTTCCGCCACTGTGGCACCTCGCTGTAGCCGGTCAGATAGTTGAACAGGGCCGAGGCGTCCTCGCCGAAATCCTCCTTGCACGTGAAAAAGCCCAGATCGGTGTAAATGCGGGCCGTCTGCGGATTGTAGTTGCCCGTGGAAAGGTGGACGTAACGGCGGATGCCGTCTTCCTCCCGCCGCACCACCAGGGCGATCTTGCAGTGAGTCTTCAGGTTGACGAAGCCGAAGACGACATGCACCCCGGCATTTTCCAGTTCCCGCGCCCACTGGATGTTCCGCTCCTCGTCCATGCGGGCTTTGAGTTCCACCAGCACGGTGACCTGTTTGCCATTGTCCGCTGCCTGCTGTAGAGCGCGGATGATCGGCGAATCGGTGCCGGTGCGGTAGAGCGTCTGTTTGATCGCCAGCACCCGCGGATCCTGGGCGGCGGTTTCGATGAACTCGGTTACATGGTGGAACGACTCATACGGATGATGGACAAGGATGTCCTTGGCTCGGATGGCAGCCCAGATGTTCGGAGCGTTCACGAAGTCAGCCACGGGCTGCGGCACGAACTGCGGATCGCGGAGATGTGCGTACCCCGGCAGATTGTAAATCTGATTCAGACCAGTCAGGTCGAGCATGCCGGGCACCATCGTGACGTCTACCGGCTCCAGGTCCAAGGCGCGGATGAGAAACTGCGTCAGGGCGGGTGGAGCATCGTGTTCGATGTTCAGATGCACCGCGGCCCCACGACGCCGTTTGCGTAGTTCCTCCTCGATGGTCTTCAGCAGGTCTTCGATTTCGTAGTCGTCGAGCTCGTATTCGCGGTCCCGGAAGACCTGGAAGGCGGAGGCGTGCAGGAGTTTCATGCCCAGGAACAGATCCGGCAGATGCAGGCGGATGACCGTTTCCAGGGGCACGAAGACATGGCCGCGCCGGGTCGGCAGTTGCGTGAGCCGGGGTAGAACGCTGGGCACCTGGACCATCGCGAACAGCGGCTCCTCGTAATTGGGCCGACGCAGCATGACCGCGAGGTTCAGCGAGCGATTGGCCAGGTGCGGGAAGGGATGGCCTGGATCGATGGCCAGCGGCGTCAGCACCGGAAAGACCTGCCGTTGAAACACTTCCTTGAGATACTGGCGGTCGGCCTCCCGAAGTTCCTTCGGTCCCAGGATGCGGATGCCCTCGTGTTCCAGAGCGGGCAAGATGTCCTTGGTCAGGACCCGGTACTGCTCGGCGGTCATCTCCTGGACGACCTTGTGAATGGCCTGAAGCTGTTCCCGCGGAGGCATCTTGTCGCCGCCGGTGCCGGTCAGAATTCCGGCCTGCACCTTCTGCTGCAAATGCCCGACGCGGACCATGAAGAACTCGTCCAGGTTGGAGGTGAAGATCGACAAGAACTTCAGCCGCTCCAGAAGCGGCACCGTGGGATCCTGAGCCTCCTCCAGCACCCGCCGATTGAACTCCAGCCAACTCAATTCCCGATTGATGAACAACCGGGGATCGTCGAGGTCCACGGGGGTCGGCGTCGGGGAAGCGTTCATGCGTTCGATCCTGAATCGGCGGTTGAAGGACGACGGTTTTCCTGACGGCAATGCAGACTTCTGAAAGCCAACAAACGTGGAGCCTGGAACCTCGCAGGTTTGAAACGCATCCATATTGTACCTGAGAGGGAATCACCGCCCAACGGGATAGTCGGCTGCGGCGGTAAGCCATCCCATCGGTGCGGCACCCCTGACTGCGCCCGAAGGAGAAGGAGCCATGAACGCCGACCTGAACCAACTGGTGCAACAGTACCTCGCCGGACCACGGATGCTTCGCCGGTCCGTGTACGGCATGGACGCCGACCAGCTTCGGGCCAGACCCGTTCCTGGACGGTGGAGTACTCTCGAAGTCGTCTGCCACATCGTGGACTTCGAGCCGATCCTGGCCGACCGCATGAAGCGGATCATCGCCTTGGACAATCCGCTCCTCTTGGCTGCCGACGAAAACCGCTTCGCCGAGCGGCTCTGCTATCACGACCGGGACGTGGCCGAGGAACTCGTCCTGCTCGAAGCCACGCGCAGCCAGATGGCCCGCATCCTGCTCAAGCTCAGGCCCGAGGATTTGCAGCGGACCGGAACGCATTCGGAAAAAGGCCCGCGGACCTTGCAGCAGGTCCTGACCAGCGCTATCGAGCACATTCCCCACCACGTCCGGTTCATCGAGGAAAAACGCCGCGCGCTGGGGCTGCCCGTCTGAAGGATGTCGGCGGTTTTCGCGAGTCCGTGTCAGTGGAATCTTTGGACATCTTCTTGCAACGGATGATGGACGTTTGTATAAACTCGGGCTGTCGCTGGCTCCACGGACTGCGAGGCCCGGCCGATCATGCTCGCCAAGCTCAGCGCCTTCGCCCTGGTCGGCATTGATGCCGTTCCCGTCGAAGTCGAAGTCGATGTCACCGCCGGACTGCCAAAAACGATCCTCGTCGGTTTGCCGGAACTCGCCGTCCGCGAAAGCGTCCACCGCATCGAGCGGGCTTTGACCAACCTCGGCTACCTTTGGCCGACGGCGAGGGTCGTGGTCAATCTTGCTCCCGCCGATCTCCGCAAGGATGCCGGGGCGTTCGACCTGCCCATCGCCTTGGGCATTCTCATCGCCACGGGCCAGGCCCGACCGGATCGGCTCAAAGATACGGCCTTTCTCGGCGAGTTGGCGCTCGACGGTTCCGTGCGACCGATCAAAGGCGTGCTCTCGATGGCGATGACGGCCCGTTTTCAGGGACTGACTCGGCTGGTCGTGCCGCGGGGCAATGCCCAGGAAGCCGCCGTCGTGCAGGAGCTTGAGATTTTCGGAGTGGAGACTCTGTCGGAGGCGGTCGGCATTCTGGTGGGCGATTCGGCCTTGGAACCGGTCTGCGTCTCCCGTGAAGAATTGGCGGAGAAGCTGAACACCTACGATGTGGACTTCAGCGATGTTCGCGGACAGGAATTCGCCAAGCGAGCGATGGTGGTCGCCGCCGCCGGTGGCCACAATCTGCTCATGATCGGCAGTCCGGGTTCGGGCAAGACCATGCTGGCCCGTCGGCTGCCGACCATCCTTCCACCTCTGACCCCGGAAGAGAGCCTGGAAACGACGCGGATTTACAGTGCCCTGGGCCAGTTGAAGCCGGGCGAATCGCTCCTGGCTGTTCGCCCTTTCCGCGCTCCGCATCACACGATCTCGGATGCTGGCATGGTCGGCGGCGGCACCGTGCCGACTCCGGGCGAGATTTCGCTGGCCCATCATGGCGTGCTGTTCCTCGACGAATTGCCCGAGTTTAACCGCCGCAGTCTCGAAGTGCTTCGCCAGCCGCTCGAAGAGGGCCGTGTGACCATCTCCCGCGCCCTGCATTCCGTGACGTTTCCGGCTCGTTTCGTTCTGGTGGCGGCGATGAATCCGTGTCCCTGCGGGTATCTCGGCGATCTGAAGCGCACCTGCAAATGCTCGCCGCCGCAGATCGAACGCTACCTGGGACGCATCAGTGGTCCGCTGCTGGACCGCATCGACATGCACATCGAGGTTCCCGCCGTGCCGTTTGAGGAATTAGCCGGCCGCGGCGAAGGGACCAGTTCCGCCATCATGCGGGAACAGGTACTACGCGCCCGCCAATGCCAACTGGAGCGCTTCGGCACAATGGGAACCAACGTCAACGGCCGCATGACGAGCCGACAGATTCGCAAATACTGCGTTCTCGACGCCGAGGGCACGGCCTTGCTCAAAGCGGCGATGGAGGAGCTGGGGCTTTCGGCCCGCGCTCACGATCGGATTCTGCGCGTGGCCCGGACCATTGCCGACCTGGATAAAAGTCCAACGATCCGCTTCGCTCACCTGAGCGAGGCCATCGGCTATCGGACCTTGGATCGGAAACTCTGGCGGCGGTGAGAACGGATACGGAGATGAGCGGACGAGGCGAAGGCGGGAAGCGTCGTGCCCCCCGCCTTGCCGCAAAGGCTCAGGCGCGCATGGCACGGACGCTGGAGGCCGGTTCGTCTTCGTTGAGCGGCGGCCATTCCCGCTCGATGCCTTCTTCCTCGATCTGGCGCAGCACCGTCTCGGTGATGCCGAAACGCTTCTGGATGATTTGCCGGGACTTGGGCACGTCCCGAATCGTGTCCTGCGTCGTGACCAGAGCGTGGAAGATTTCACGCCGTTGCTCGACAGTGAGACGCTTGCCCATGTTGCATCACTCCTTCTCCCAACGCTTGAGCGATTCCCCGAAGCCTTGCCGTTGGGAAGCACACAAGGCTGCCAAATCATCCGGCCTGGGAAGACGCGGATGCGGGGTGCGGCGGGACGATCCGCGGACGGGTGGACCGCGCCGCCAAACGACATGATGCCAAGGGCGGCGATCAAGACGGGGAGGCCATTCGCCGGCTGGACCGACTTCCCTGACATGCCAGCAGACGGGGCCGCGTCGGCTCGCAGTGCCCTCTGTTGGATTCTACGCACAAGACTCGAGAGCGGGTCGGAAAAACCGCTCTCCTTGGCCAATTTTTTCTGGACCCGACGCACCGCATTGCTCGCGGACCGCAGAATTCGCACATTCCGCCGAAAAGTCAGGCCGCTTGGCCAAGCGGTTAGTTCGGCGCAGGCGGTCGAGACGGCAAAGGCGGCAGCGGTGGTTCCGGCAGCGGCGGAGCAGGCGGCGGCGTGAGACTCGGACCGCTGATGCCGCTGGGGGCCTCGTGGGGCGGCACCGGATCGGGGCGACCCAGCACGGGGGAAGGCGGCTCCGGCGGTGGGGGAGCGGCCGAAGAAGATTCGCTCGGCATCGTCGGCGGAACCGTCGTGCGGATCACCGGGTCGCCGTAGCTGCTCGGTTTCTCCGAGACCCCTCGATTGGGTTGCGGCGGCAGCGGCGGCACCGAACCGGTTGTCCCGCCCCGCATCTGCATCACCTGGCCATTCGCGTTCGTGCCCGTGCTGGGATAGGTGAGGTTGCCGCCGGGGGGTGAATAGCCGGTTCCCGACGCTGGGCTGACGGCAGAGCCACTGGTGGTCGTGCCATACGGGCTGCTCGTCGGGGTGCCGCTTTGTCGGGGCGCGTTCCAACTGTTCATGCCGGTCGAGGCCGGCGGATTGGCTGAGGCGTAGCCCGGCGGCGGCTGTCGGCCCGCGCAACGTCCGTTCCAATTGCTGCACGTTTCGCAGCCCGTTACCCCCCAGGCAATCACTAAGGTTCCCGAAAGCAGTCCTAATGGCATCCTGCCCATGTTCTGCCCTCCGTGGTCTGGACTTTCGTTCGCAAGCGGCACCCCTGGCAAGCGTTGCGCTCCAGTCCAGAGGGGCGGAACCATAGCGGCCGCCTGGCGGCTGTGCAATGCCAGTCTTCCGAGCCTCATTGCTTCCCCGCAAGGAGCCGCGCAACGTTTTCCCCCTGATCTGCCCATGCCGTAACCTGTATCTTCCACAGACCTTGCGACAAATGCAGACTGCGTCGCAACCTGTCAAAAGCGCATCATTCTTCGCTGCCGCCGTCGGCCACGCTCTTCGGCTCCGCAGCCAACGACCGATCCCCGGGCAGGAGCCGAGGATTGAAACGAACGCTTCACGCAACAATCGCCGCGCAACATTTTCCGCCGTGCTTCGCTGGCGCTTTTCCCGTGTTTCTTTGGACGACTGGACAGAAAGTGGGACAGAAATGCGCAACATTTTCATCGGAGGACTGCGACAGACCCGGCCAAACCAGGTCTGCCCCGGAGAACGGGAATATCCCACGCTCCATGATGTCGGGAACGGGGGGCGGGTTCCAGGTCAGGCGTGCCTGGGTCAGCGATTACAAACCGGCGGAGGAGGCCGAACTGGTCTGCCGAAGCTCCTCAATCTGCCGCTTCCACTCGGCGGCGTTGGCGACATACCAGGCGATTGAGTCCTTTTGCCCGTCAGCCAGGAACTCTACCTTGAGCAGGTCATAGACCGTCACTTTGCCAAGGTGGCTTTTCGTCAGCGACACTGCCATGATGGCAGTCAACGGAATCCGCACCTCTCGTTTCGGTACATATTGAAAAAAATGCAGGCCCTGGCGGGTCAGCACCAACGCTCCATTGCCCCGGACCTGACTTAAGCCTAACGATTCCAGACCGAAGCTATTGGCCATCAGATTCTGGAGAAGTATCTCGTCGGAGCGGTAGGTTTCCTGGATGCGGCTTTCTCCGTTCGCCTTCAAAAAGCCGAGAATCACCTTCACCACCACGGCGACGACAGCCAAGCCTACCGCAATGGCCAAGATGACGACCGCTGTAGTCATTCCCATGGCAGATCCTTTACACAAGGCTCATGCCAACTATTCGTCGAGCAGGCTCCGCTATTTGGAAATGGCGCGAAACAGGTCTTGCGCCGAGCCGAGGAACCAGTCGTAAGAACGTCCGCGAAGCGAATCAGCTTGGCCGTCGTCGTTCAAATTGGCTGGATCGAGGAACCAGTCACCGTTAAGGCGGTCGCCGCTGCCGATGCCCGTCAGATTGGCGATCCGCTGGAGCCGTGGCCGGTCGGACGCCCACTCAGCCAGGATGGCCAGAAGGGCGGAGTCATTGGCGTCGTGATTCGTGGCGTCGCTTACCAGAATGCTGTCGTCCCGCCCACCGTTGAGAACGTCCCGACCCGGGCCGCCGATGAGCAGGCTTCGGCCCGTCCCAGCCGTAAGCAAGTCGTCGCCGCCCAGTCCCAGCAATACCGAGGCGTGATTGCCCGCCGTGAGCGCATCGTTGAAGGCGCTGCCGACCAGGATTTCCCACTTGCCTTCCAGGCGAAGCGTGTTGCCGCCCCCGATGCGCTGCCTCTGGCCGTTTCGCTGGCCGAGCTCGACCCGGACGCCGTGAGTCGCCTGGCTGAAATCCAGCTTGTCCTTGCCTCCCACGTCTATGAGCCGAAGGTTCGTTCTCTCGGTTGCCAGCGTGTAGGTGTCGTCGCCGTAGCCGCCCAGGAGTCGAAGTTCGCTGCCGAAGCGGCCGGAAACCTGAATCACATCGTTGCCATTGCCGGCATGGACGACCAGTGTTTCGATGCCGGTCCAGGAACCGTTCGGCCCTCGCTCCACCGTCGCGGTTTGTCCGGTGAGGGAGATCACGTCGTTGCCGCTGCCGAGGATGTAGCGGAATACGTCGTTTCGTCCCGATCCGCCGTGGAAAGTGATTCCTCCCGGCAGGGTGAAATACCCGCCCTGGGCAAGATCGATGGTCAAGCGGTCGGACTTGTTGCTTCCGTTGATCGTGATGGAGTGAACATCGGCGATTCGTTGCCGCTCGATCAAACTGCCGTCGCGCTGTCGGATTTCCACCCACTCGCCCTTGCGCAGGATGGTCCAATCCCCGCCGGCTGCGGGCATGTCCAGGGTTCGATGCAAATGCGGGGTCAGGCCGAAGTTGACGAGCTCCTGCGGACCGACACCCGCGGCGATGACGGCGTGATGGAAGCCGATCGGGTGCGTGGTCAGCCGATTGGGACCCGACACAACCCGGACCTGATATGCCCCGTCCGGGAGGTTCGAGAAGGCGTAAGTGCCCTCCGGGCCGGTAACGGCCGACGGCTCGTCGGGGTCGAACTGACCGTTGCCGTTGAGATCGAGATACACCGTCACTCCGGCAAG
Source organism: Gemmatales bacterium (assembly GCA_025055835.1). Taxonomy (GTDB): domain Bacteria; phylum Planctomycetota; class Planctomycetia; order Gemmatales; family HRBIN36; genus JANWWR01. Next base: position 24,166 of record JANWWR010000141.1, read on the forward strand.
GCCCGGTTCGCCTCGGATTTCGTTGCCGTCGCGGTTAACGTCATTAAACACCCGGCCGTTGATCTGGCCGAGCTGGCCATTGACAAAGTTAATCAGGCCGTTTTGAAAGGGGGCTAACGAGAGGTTGATCGACTCGTTAATCACGCTGTTGTTTAAAAAGATGTGAGTGCCGTTGAGCAGGGAATCGGCAGCAAGCATATCGATAAGGCCGTCGCCGTTGAGATCCCCGAAGGCGAGGTCGGCAATGCGTGCTCCGGAGATGACATATCGCTCAGTTGGTCGGAAAGCATATTGCCGGTTGCCCAGGTTCGTGTGGAAGTACCAGGGTTGATCGGTTGGGAGGTTGACTAAATCCAGGCGCAAATCGCCGTCCAGGTCAAGCAGAAAAACCTTGTGATTGGGCCTGTCGGCGTCTTCGAAATAGGTCGAATCGGTGACCAGGCGACCCTTTCCCGAATTATAATACAGATTGACAAATCCCGGGAAAAAGCTCCCGGTACTCCCCGTGGCTCCGTCGAGCCAGCCGTCGCCGTCGATGTCGCCCAGGGCCGCGCCGCCGCCGGTGTTTCCCAGGTTGGACCCAAGCGCGGGAATCCCGGGCCACGGAGCCTTGAAGAAGCCGTGGCCCTGATTGTAGAGCACGGACGGCAGGCCAGCTTGCACAGGGTCGTAAGCTCCCGAGGCGATGAACAAGTCAATCCAGCCATCCCGGTTGATGTCTCCGGCTGCCACGCCGCCCGGCATGTCTCCGGAGTCCTGAGTCAGGGTCGTCCAGGAATGATGCGCGGTGTTAAAAATGGCCACGACCAGCGGCGGATTTCCTCCCTGGTCGCCGATGTTCTGTCTATAAGTAATAACCCAATCCTCTTTGCCGTCGTTATCCAAGTCGGCGGCCGTCATATAAAACGGGGAGATGCCGGGCGTTTGGATGCCGGCGTAATGCCTTTGCAACGTAAAGGTCCGATTCCCGTGATTCACGAGGCGATCAAGCCAGCCGTCGGAGCTGAGAACGATCAGATCGGGCCTGCCGGTGCCGCTGATGTCCACGGCCAGGATGTTGTTGATAAACGGGAAGGACACACCGAACGAGCGGATGTCGGTAAACGTGCCGTCGCCGTTTCCAAAAAAGACGTTCACACCCGACACGTTCTCACTGCTGACCCGCCAGGGCGTGGCGAAGTCGAGGTGTCCGTCGCCGTCGAAATCCGCCACGACAATCGCCGTGGCCGGTTCCGGCGAGGTGTGCGGAATGTTGTTGGACACGAAGGAGGGATTGGCAAAGCGCAACTCGGATTGGAACGGACTCATCTGCCGCCAGCCGGACGGAACGATTTGCCGCACCGTATAATCGCCCGGCAACAGACCGCTGAAGCTGTAAGTTCCGTCCGAGGCCGAAGTCGTGGTGCGAATGACCTGGCCGTTTTGCAGCAGTTCGATGGTCCAGCCTTCCAAGGGAACGGTGTTCGTGTCGAGTCGGCCCTGGACTAACGGATGTCCGGCGACCGAGCCGGTCACTCTGCTGTACGGCACCACGCCGAAGTCCTGATGCAGGATTTGAGGGTAGGGGTCGTCCTGCGTCGGGGCGATGGTTGCCGTGTAGGTGCCGGGCGGAATCGGCGTCGGTCCGGACTGGAAGTAATCCACCTGGGGCAGAAGCGTGACGGTGTAGGTGCCCGGCGACACTGCGTAAAACGTGTAACTGCCGTCGGGGGCGGTGTAGGCCGTGGCGACGTCCGTGCCATTGCTGCTCAGCGTAACGGTCCAGCCCTGTTGGCCCGGTTCGCCGTCATCGCGCTGGCCGTTCATGTTCACGTCGGCATAGACCATGCCGCTGATCGAGGGCAGCTTATATAACCCAAAATTAATGTTCGAGAAGCCGCCCTGATACTGAAAGTGGACCGGATTCGTATTGCCCTGGACGGGAGCCAGGATGTAGCCATAGGGGATTACGATGCCGACCGCGTAGTTTTGTCCGCTGGCAAGGTTATAAAAGGAATAATATCCGACCGGGCCAGTGACCGTGCTGGGATCAATGCCCGGATCATAGACATTATTGTTGTTGGAATCCAAGAACACCGTGATGCCGGGGACTCCCGAGTTGCCGTGTCCCGGGGCCACATCGGTGACGTAGCCCGACAGCGGGGGATTGGCGGTCATCGGGCCAGTATAGGCAGAGGTCACCGGCGGATTGACCCCGTCGTGGATAACCGCGTAAACATAGTACGGCAACGGCAACAGCCCCGTGAGGTTCCACGTGGTCGGGATGACGTATTCCTTGGTCTGCGAGTCGAAGTGAGCGTTGGCCAGCGGCAGATTCTGCGCCCCGGCGATGGGCACGCCGTCGTAGCCCTGGTTGTCGGAGTCCACGTATAACGACACGGTGGCCAGCGGCACCAGGGCATTGTCGGCCTTGGCCCGGATCTCGATCGGCACCGCTCCGAAGCCGTTCAAAGGCAAAGCCGACAAGACCGCCTGCGGCTTCGCATAAAACACCTGCGACGTGAACTTCGGGGGCGTTGAGTATTGGTTGACCCCCGAACTGATGAGCGTGAGTTGATACACGCCGGATGCGATCGGGGTGAATTCATCGGCTCCGACGATCTGCACATAACGGGCGGTGGGCTTGCTCTGGTTGGTGATGACGGAAATGCCGTTGGCCGACGAAAACTGGCTCTCCGGAATGGTCTTGCCGTTGGGCAACGTGACCGCCAATTGCTGCTTGCCTCCCGGCGTGGGCCATTTCACGCCCATGACCAGTCGGGTCGCCCCGGCGGGCACGGGAAAGTTGCTCGAATACTCAAACTGCGTCGGTGCTCGCTGGCGCGTCTCGTCCTTGATCCCGTCGATGTCATCCGAACCGATGACCGAGACGTGCCCCGTGAAATCCACCTTGACGCCGATTTCCACGTCGTCCACGAGCAGATCAATGTCCGTCCACGCCGCCACGAAGCTGTGGGACAGGGACTGATTGGGCCGATAGACAAAAGCGAAATCCACTCCAGCGATTTCATCCCCGCCAATGAAGGGGATGAAGTCGGGCACATTCACGGACGCCTCGCCGCGGAAGAAGATTTCCTCCTCTCCTGAACCGACGCGAATGTCCAGCGTGGCCGTGATCTTGAAGGTGCCGTCGAACCAGTCCACCTCGAAGTCAGCCCGATAATCGTTTTCCGACCAGTTGAGATCGACGGTGACTTGTCCCTTGGCCAGCAAGGCCTCGGTCGTGCCATCCGCAGGATTGGTCCAGGCCCCGATGTAGAACGTGCCGCCCAGCTCCAGGTGGTTGCGGTCCACGCTGAACTCGCCGGTGGCCTTGAACAGCGACACTTCCGCCTTGCCGAACAACTCCAGCTTCGGCCCCCAGGTGATGGTCACGGAACCGGCGACGTACAGATCGGAAGGCTGGGTAAAGTTCTTGATCTCGGCGTCGATGCCGGTGATGAACACTCCCGTTTCTCCCACGGGAATCTGCACTCCGTGCTCGGCGATCTTGATGCCGTTGAGTTGGCCGTTGCGGATGTCGATCTCCATCGCAAGTCCTTTGTCCGCGACGGGCAGCCACAACGACCCACCGAACTCCACTTCGATGTCGCTGTCTTGTTTCGAATAGGCCACGACCAGATCATCGAGGACGAACGCACCCAGAAACACGTCGTCCAACTCGATCCGCAAATCGTCGATCTGCACGCTGCCATTGTGGATGAGAATCCCCGGATGGCCGGCGGCTCCCAGCGTGGCCGTGGCGTTGAAGAAGAACGGCACACGCAAGGTGCCGGTGATGGCATAAGTGCTGTCGGACTGGTAGGTCAGGGTCAGATTAGAATCGTAGGACAGCGGCCCCAGTTGGAAATTGCTGGGAATGGCCATGCGGATGGTGGTGAATGCTCCGCTGTTGCCGTCGATCACCATACCCGGATCGCTATCGTCCCCAAAGGTTCCGTTGAGCGATAGCTCGTCGAGGTTCAGCCAGCCCTCACCGTAAGCTTCCCAGCGATGGAGCTGCGGATTGTAGGAGATCGTGGGCACTCGAAAGTTCAGCGGCAGGCCGAACACCACCATGGGGTTGTCTGTGTTGACGGCGAGGGAGACAACCGCTCCGCCTTCCAAGATCAGGCCGGGTTCCGGCCGCGTGCCCAGATTGTAGGCCGTGGAAGCTATGCCCCCATCCGCCGAGTACAGCCCCATCGGCCCGTAAGCCACGAAGCGGCCGCTGTTGGCGTCGAAGGCGAGGGCCAGGCCGGGGCTGGGATCCATCGCCAAGCCGAATACCGTGAAGCGATGGTTCGGCCCGGTGGCTGAGACATTGGCGGTGTAGGTGCCCGGCAGACTGATGCCGGTGTCGTTGAGCGTGATGAAGAAGCTCTCGCTGACAGGAGCGACGAAACCGACCAGCTGGTTAAAGGAAAACCGGCCTTGCAGTTGGACCACGCTGTCCGAGGTGCTGCCGCCATCGGGATTGTTCAGAATCAGCGTATCCGGGACGAAGTTGGCCGTGAAATTGGCCCCGTTACCTTGGTGGAAATCGACGGTCAGAGCGTCGCTCAGCGTCGCCCCGGAACCCACCAGGTCGGACACGGTGAATGTCGCCGTCCCTTGCCAGAGGGCCACCTGGGCCGGCGTCGGCTGAATGATGGAGATGATCGAGCCGTTGACGTCGAAGGTTGACCCCCCGTCGGCGAAGGCCACCGAGCCGTTGATCTGTACCAGCGGTCGGAAGTCCTCGCCCTGCGTGGGGGCCAGGCCAAGCTGCACGACGCCGTTGGCGGAGTAGTCGGGACCGGTGTTGAAGTCGCCGAAGAACTGAAGCGGCCCAAGCGTCACCGCCGAGGCGGGTACCAGGCGATCCTCGAGTAATTCAAGCTGGAGCCGACGAAAAGCAGGGGGACATTGGCGACGCAGTCCGAGCCCGGACCGCCGCCGTTGGGGGCGCTTCCAGGTGCGAAACATCGATTGGTCTCCGCTCGCCGGGAACTTCTGGTTCCGTCGGTCAGTTCGGAAGGGAAACCAGCATCGGCGAGCGTGATATGCCTGGAGGCCCTACCGGATTGACGTCAGGGTGTCAGGGGTTCACCAGTTTAGAAAATCAGTAGAGCATGGCTCGAATTGCCTGTCAAGATTCTGCCTGCCTGGGTTGTCGAGCCTATGCAGACAACATGGACTTCCTACGTCGCCGGTCTTGTTTTGGATCGTTGGCAGTTGGCTTGACACCTGCTGCGGCCCGGCGTATAGGCCCGTCCTCCGACACCTGAAACGTCCGAAGTCTGGTTGGCGATGCAAAATGCGGCAAAGGGGAAGCCTGCCGCGGCTCGCACGCGGACTTACGGTTTTGTTAAGGTTCGGGTTCGGATGAGCGGGGCACTGGGAATCGCTGATGCCGGACGATGCCACGACCCTTCATGAGTTGCGGCGACGCATGGCTGAGTTTGTCGCCGAGCGCGACTGGGGCCGATTCCACAGTCCGAAGAACCTGGTCATGGGTCTGGCGGTCGAGGCGGCTGAACTCATGGAGCATTTCCTGTGGATGGAGAACGCCGAGTCGTTCGCCGTCGCTCAGGATGCCCAGCGCTTGACCGCCATCGGAGAGGAAATGGCCGACGTGGCGTGTTACCTCCTGGCGTTGGCCAACGTCCTCGGTATGGACCTCAGCGACGCGATCGTGGACAAACTGGCCAAGAACGCAACCAAGTACCCGGTCGAACGCTACCGGGGGCGGTACCAGTGATGGGGATGGACTGGGAGGCAATGACGGCTGCCGGGAGCATGGCCCGGCTCGGGCTGGAGGGAGAATGGGGAGCTTGAAAAAGTTCTCCGGGCATCAAATTTTTCATTTGCATCTGCCCGCGAGGCCGTCTAGGTTACGGCTTTCCCGATCCGAAGTCTCCGTGATGGCCGCACTGGTACCCGGTCAGGACGACCGCGGTTCAGGGAACGGATTCCCTGTTTGTTCGACCCGCCTTTGGCCGAAAGGTATCAGAAGACGGGCTGGGCTTGAGACGCAATCGGGGTGTTGCTACCATGCGGCCCGCTAAACGGGAGGCGATGCCTGACGACCAAGGAGGGGGAAGAGCCGAATCGGCCCGGTCCCCGGCAGCGATCCTGACCCGTGTGACCCGCAAAAGAGGGATGGACAAGGGAAGGTCCCAGAGAAGTCGGCAAGCACGGTCGCCGTCGCCGACGGACGGCCGTGAAGCACAGGGAAGGAGTCCTCATGCAGACGGGTCGTACGGAACGCGAGATGCTTCGCGTCCATATTCGCTGGATGATCCGCCGCGACATGCCCGAGGTGCTCCGCACCGAACAGGCCAGCTTCGAGCAGCCCTGGACGGAGGAGAACTTCCTGCATTGCCTGCGTCAACGCAACTGCATCGGCATGGTCGCCGAGCATGGGGACCAGATCGTCGGCTACATGATCTACGAGCTGCACAAGACCAAGCTGCACATCGTTAACCTGGCCGTGCATCCGGCGGCCCGGCGCATGGGCGTCGGTTCACAGATGGTGGCCAAGTTGATCAGTAAGTTGTCGAGCCATCGTCGCACCCGCATCACCCTGGAAGTGCGGGAGACCAATCTGCCAGCCCAATTGTTCTTCCGGGGCCAGGGGTTCCTGGCCAAGCGTGTTCTGCGGAACTACTACGAGGACACCGGCGAAGATGCCTACCTGATGCAATACCAACTCCCCGGCGCACCGGTGGAAGAACCCGAGGAAACCCCAAACCGCCTCGCGCAATACGAGGATTTGTGATTGGGAGCTTTGCAACACCCTTGAACGCGGATGCTTCACTCCGGGCTCCATCGCCTCAGAAACCCGAAGCGTCAGCGAGGGTACCCCTGCCCTCAGAAACCCGAAGCGTCAGCGAGGGTAGAAACCAGGCACCCGGGCACTCACGTGCCCCGCTCGCCTTTCTCGTCGTTGTGCAAGTGCGTTCACGGCGAGCGGGAAGCGTAAGCTTCCCGGTCGCCTGAACTGAAGCATTTCCTCCCAGAGGAGTGCTGTTCGAACACCCCAGAGGGCAGCCACTTTGACTGCCGCCTCGAAAGCCACATCCCCATACCGAAAATTTACACCTTTACACGATTGACATTCCCTCAAGGCCGGTTACGCTAGCGTCCGGTTCTGATCGATACCCGTCATCCTTGGGCAGTGCATTTTCCGCTAGACCATTTTGGAGTCTCTCTCCGACAAGCTTCAGCCCATCAGGAGAAAGTCATGCCCATTACTGTAAACTGCATGCACTGCAACACGCGATTACGTGTCGCGGACAACCTGACGGGTAAACAAATCCGTTGTCCAAAGTATCGGTCGATCTTTCGGCTGGAAGCGGAACAACCCGATGAGGCCGATTCCATGGCGATGGATGACCCGGCCAACGAGCCACCTGGATCCCCTTCAGCAATGCCGGAGGTTCTGCCGGCGGACGATCAGGAACGTCCCAGGCCAAAGCGTAGAAGATTCAAAAGAACGCAAAAGACAACTAATGTCGAACAAACGATCAAGACGGTCGGCGGTGTGCTGGCGGCTTTATTAGGCGGCGGTGCCGGGATTTTCCTGCTGTTTGTCTTTTTAGGGTTCGCTGGCACTCCTGCGATAGCCCTCGGGGACCTTGCTGACATTATGGAGAAGGCGGCCACCGCGCTTGAGAATGCCCGCGAACCAGGGAAACGTGCTTCCGCCGCTCAGGAATTGGAGCGGCAGGCCGATCGTCTGAATACGTGGGTGACCAAGTATGCCAATAAGGAGGTAGAGGAGGTGGTCCTGAAGGCGGCAGCGCGGCGGTACGGACCACGCATTGAACAGGGCATAAAGCGTCAGGAAGCTGCGCTGGCAGCTTTAAATCAGGATCGCGCAGCATTCGAAGATCAAAGACTT
>JANWWR010000176.1 GCA_025055835.1 Gemmatales bacterium
CACGGAGAGGTGGCTGAGTGGCCGAAAGCGCCGGTTTGCTAAATCGGTGAGGTACGCAAGTGCCTCCGCGGGTTCGAATCCCGCCCTCTCCGCTCCATGCCTACGCTTTCGCTTGGCGGTTCGGGACTCACGCTCCAGGACGCGGCCGCCGTCCTCGCCGGTAAGGTGGACCGCGTCGAGGTGCCCTCAGCGGCCCGGCAACGCATCCAGCGCGCCCGCAAGACCCTGGAACAGATTCTAGCCTCCGACCGCACCGTGTACGGCGTCAATACCGGCTTCGGCAAGCTCTCCAATCAACGCATCGCTGCCGACGAACTGCTTGAGCTTCAGGAGAACCTTATCCGCAGTCACGCGGTCGGCGTGGGAGGAGCATTGCCGGTGTCGGTGGCCCGATTAGCCTTGGCCCTGCGAATCCAAGCGCTGGCCAAAGGCTTCTCCGGCGTCACCGTCGAGCTGGTTCAGTTCCTCGCTGAGATGTTCAACCGCGGCGTCGTGCCGGTCATTCCGGAGCAGGGCAGCGTCGGAGCCAGCGGCGACCTGGCTCCCTTGGCCCATCTGGCGTTGGTCGTCATGGGCGAGGGCAGCGCCTGGCTCGTTTCCCCAGCGAATGGAGAACCCGCCGTCTCCAAGCCGCTCCCGGGTCGGCAGGCCCTCCGCAAAGTGGGACTGGCTCCGTATCGGCTTCAGCCCAAGGAGGGCCTCTCGCTCATCAATGGCACGCAGATTTCCTGTGCGTTGCTGGCCGATGCTGCGGTCCGAGCGAGGAACCTGGCCACGGTTGCCGACATTGCTGTGACGATGACCCTGGAGGCGACCAAAAGCTCGCTGCGGCCCTTCGATCCGCGTCTGCACGAGACCCGGCCTCACCCGGGTCAAGCCATCAGCGCCGCAAACGTCCGGCATCTCATGGAAGGAAGTGAAATCCTGCCTTCCCATGCCAATTGCTCCAAGGTGCAGGACGCCTACAGCATCCGCTGCTCGCCGCAGGTCCATGGGACGTTTCGCGATGGTCTCGCTTATGTGCAGGCAGTGGTTGAGCGGGAGATGAACAGCGCCACGGACAACCCGCTGGTTTTTGCGGAGACGGGCGAGGTGTTGTCCGGCGGCAACTTCCACGGCCAACCGTTGGCCCTGGCCGCCGATCTGCTTGCCGCCGCCGCGACCAACCTCGCCGGCATCAGCGAACGCCGCGTGGAAAACCTCGTCAATCCCGACCTGAGCGGCTTGCCCGGCTTCCTCACGCCGAAGCCCGGGCTGAACTCCGGGATGATGCTTGTTCAAGTCCTGGCGGCGGCATTGACCTCGGAGAATAAAGTGTTGTCCCACCCTGCCGGGGTGGATTCGATTCCCACGTCGGGCAATCGTGAGGATCATGTCTCCATGAGTACACATGCCGCCCGCAAGGTCCGTCAGGTGATTCAGAACACGACGCGGGTGTTGGCCTGTGAACTGCTCTGTGCCGCTCAGGGCCTGGAGTTCCTCAAGCCGCTACGACCCGGTCGAGGAGCCGAGGCGGCCTATCGGCACCTTCGCCGACGCATCGCACCCTTGGATCACGACCGCACCTTGCATCCCGATCTGATTGCCGTCGCTGAGATGATCGAAGACGGCAGCTTGCTCGAAGCGGTGCGGAAGGTCTGCCCACAGTTGCAATGACGGGCTGCGACGCCCTGCTTTATTCGGGCAGCGGTTTGCCCTTGGTCTCCGGAGCGAAAGGCAGCACCGCCAGACCGAGGAGGAAGAACGCCGACATGGTGATGCCCGCATACCGCCAGCTCGCCGGTTCGCCGAAGGAGCCGAAGACCGTGGCCGCCAGCGTGCCCAGGAGCAACGGCCCCGGCGCGGCCAGGTAGCGCCCCACGTTGTAGCAGAACGACGTGCCCGTGCTGCGGAGATGGGTCGGGAACAATTCAGGGAAGTAAATGGCATAGCCGCCGAACAGGGCGATCTGACAAAAGCCCATGAGCGGCACCATCCAGAAGACGTGCCAGAAGTGGCTCAACCAGCCGAAAACCAACACCGTTGAACCAAGAGCGAGCAGAAACGTGACCGCGAAGGCGGGACGACGCCCGATCGCCTGGGTCAGATTCTTGAACGAGTAGATGCCGAAGAATGCCCCGATGTTGAGCAGGAGGCCGTTGACTCCTGCCCACCAGGTCAGTCGGCTTTCCAAGGTTTTGTTTCGCTGACTGATCCGGCCAAGGAGTTCGTCCAAGGGCCTTATCGGCTCCGTCGAGGCTGCCAAGAGGTCCACCTGCGGTGGGCGTGATTCCGGGGTTCGGCCGTCCGCCTCCAGTACCGCCTGGACCGATTGCGGCGTGACGGCCTTGCCCTCTTTGTCGAGAGTTAAGATGGCACGGAAGATCGCTCGCGCCTCAGGTTCGAGGAGGTAATTCGGATTGCGGATCCGCTCCTTGACCGACGGCAGGACGCTGGGATTTTGCAGTAAAGTGCGAATCAGGTCTTGATCAGTCTGGTCCTCGTCGCCTTGTCGCAGTTCCGCCTCGAAGGTCTGCCGGAAGACAGAGCGAACCAGGTCGAAACTGAAAAAACCGATGCCCCACAAGCCGACGACGCCAGACGTGGCGAGGATAAGGCCGATGATCGCGTGACGTCTCCAGAGCGGATGGCCAAACAGTTCCCGGAGCGAACCCAGTTGCACGGAACCGGCGTTCCGGAGGGCCTGCCAGCGCTCCGGTTCCTTGAGCCGCCGTCGGATCACCAGGGCCAACAGGGCTGGCAACGCGCCGACGATGAACATCCACCGCCAGGGCCGATACTCACCCAAAGCCCCGGCGGCTTCCAGGGGAGCCAAGCCCATGCTGACCAGGGCCGCGGAGATGTTGCCGAAGGCCGATGACGCCTGCAACCAGCCCAGGGCGTGCGGCCTGGCCCGGTCGGGCATGACCTCGGCCACCAGCGCCACGCCGACGGCGAACTCCCCGCCGACTCCCAGCCCGGTGATGAAACGGTACACGCAGAAATCCCAGAAGCTCACGGAAAGGGCGCTAAGGCCCGTGAAAAGCGAGTAGATGAGGATGGTTAGAACCATCGTCTTGGCCCGGCCGAAACGGTCGCCCATGATGCCGAAGACGACGCCGCCCGTAGCCCAACCGAGCATGAAGATCATCGTCGCGAGTCCGCCAGCGAACTGAGCGTTGATCGGTCCGCCGAGTTCGGCCATCGCCGGACCGCGGGCCAGGTTGAAAAGCTGCTGGTCCATCGTGTCGAAGAGCCAGCCCAAGGCAGCGACGACGAGGACGAACCAGTGGTAACGGGTCAGCAAATGATACCAGGGCTTGGCATCGAGATCGGCATGAGGACCTGGCGTCGCTTCGTGGAACATGGTGGCGGTTTCCATCGGGCGGCGGGCAGTGTCGGGCGGCAGCCGCATGGCTTCGATCGCTCCAGATCGTACCTCTATACTGGAGATTCCCGCGCGTCGCCAGTGTTTTGCCCGAGCATGTGAGTTTCCGCGATGACGACCGACAAGCTGCCGACATTAGGGTTTCTCGGTGGCGGCAAGATGGCCACGGCTCTGATTCAGGGCATCTTGCGTGCTGATTTGACGGACGCCTCGAACGTTTTCGTCGGCGAACCCCTGCCGGAAGCCCGGGACGCTCTTGCCAAGGCGACCGGCGTTCGTGTTCTGTCCGACAATGCCGAGGTCGTCCGTCAATGCCGCGTGATCGTGCTGGCCGTCAAGCCCCAGGTCATGGACGCGGTCCTCTCCGAAATTGCTCCGCTGGTGAATGCCAATCACCTGGTCATCTCCGTGGCAGCGGGAATCACCTTGAAACAGATGGAAGCAGTCCTCGGATCAGGCGTGCGGCTTGTGCGGGTCATGCCGAACACGCCATGTCTGGTAGGTTGCGGAGCATCTTGTTACGCATTGGGGAGTCGAGCGACGGCAGCGGATGGCGAAGTGGTCCGAAAACTCCTGGGTGCCGTGGGCACGGTTCACGAAGTTCCCGAGTCGCTGCTGGATGCAGTGACGGGATTGAGCGGCAGCGGACCGGCATTCGTGGCCGTGGTCATCGAGGCATTGGCCGACGCCGGTGTGCGGGTGGGCCTGCCAAGGCCGTTGGCTTTAAGCCTGGCGATCCAGACGGTGTTGGGAACCGCCCAGCTGCTGCGGCAAAGCGGGCAGCATCCAGCACAGCTGAAGGACGACGTGGCCAGTCCCGGCGGCACGACGATTGCCGGGTTGCACGCCCTGGAAAAAAGGGGGCTGCGGGCGGCTCTGATGGACGCGGTCGAAGCGGCAACAAACCGCGCTGCGGAATTGGGTCGCCGATAGGAAAAGCCGATTTAGAGCGGGAGGGGCAGCTTCCGGGAAAGTCCGAAGGCCTCAGCCCGATTGCCAGTCGATTTCTGGCAAATCCTTTTCTGATGGCTTCGATCGGCGGCTGGGATATTCGTCCTCATCCTCGTCAAGACCGCGCCGAGAGCGTTGCAGACCGGCCCGCTCCAGGAGCGACTGGCTCATGATGTCGTCTTCCATGATCTCTTCCAAGGCCCGACGGCCAGCCGCCAGAGTGTAGTGGATGATGTACTTTCGCTTGGCGATGGTAATCTCGTCGCCGGGCAGCAGCACCTTGCGATGGACGCGGAAACCGTTGACCTTGATTCCGTTCGTGCTGTTGAGGTCCTGAATGAACCAGTAGCCGTCCGTGAAAGTCAACTTGCAGTGGATGCTGGAGACGTTGGGAAAACGCAGGGGGATGTCGCAGGATTCCCGTCGGCCAATGACCATTTCGTCACGAATCAACGGAATGGGGTCTCCGCCGCCTACGGGATGCAGTTCGCCCTTGACCTCGGTCGGCATGATGTTGCTGGCTCCAGGCTGTCCACGGCAATGATCGGAAGATGATGCCAGATCCTTTAGGGCAATTATACACGCCTCAAACGACCGGCGCGAAGTCGGAAATGGCCGGGAGCAAGCAGACGATGCAGTCCTGGTGGCTGGGAAGTGATCAAGACCTCCTCGAAGTGGAGCCGACGGGGATCGAACCCGTAACCTCAGCATTGCGAACGCTGCGCTCTCCCAATTGAGCTACGGCCCCGGGATGTGCCATTATACGGCCAGCAGCATCGCCCGGCAGCAGCGATCCGAAACCGCTCCTTGGCCAGTCCGCTTGCCTGGACCCAGGCACGGCCCTGGTGCTATACTGTACGCAAGCCCATCTTCCCTCGGCCTTCGCTGCCGCATTCTCGGCTACACGCCAGGTTGGCTGGAATCACAACTTGACTGATTTACATAGTGAACATTATGCCACTGATCCAAGACCCAAAGATTTGTTGCGCAGTTTCTTTCGCTCCACGCGGCTGTTGCGCCCTAATGACGCCAATCCTGTCCGGCGTTAGGGCACTGGTTTCGCACCACAAGCCTATTGGCTCTAAGCATTTAGGTCTCAGTCAAAGAGCAGATCGCAACTCCTTCCACGGGTCGTCGCGGGCACAAAGCCTCGCAAAGCGGCCGCGCAGAATGTTGCGCTTCAGGACACCGGGGAACGACTTTACCGGTGACTTTACCTTGCACTTCTGTACATAACCCGATGAGAATGGGGAATCGTTCGGGAAACGGAGTTCGCAGGTTGGCCATGTCCGCATCGTACACCGCCAAGGACATCACCGTGTTGGAAGGCCTGGAGCCGGTTCGTCGCCGACCCTCCATGTACATCGGCGGCGTGGACAGCAAGGGCCTGCACCATCTCGTCTGGGAGATCGTGGACAATGCGGTGGACGAATACCTCAACGGCTACGCGGACAGCATTACGGTCACGCTCCACAAGTCCGGCGACGCCGTCACCGTGACCGACAACGGCCGCGGCATCCCGGTCGATCTCCATCCCAAATTCAAACGCCCGGCCCTGGAACTGATCCTGACGACGCTCCACAGCGGAGCCAAGTTCGGCGAGGGAGGCAACTACATCCACTCCGGCGGATTGCACGGCGTCGGTTCATCCGTGGTCAATGCATTGTCGCGCAAGCTGGTCGCCACGGTGGTCCGCGACGGCTTCGAGTGGATGCAGACCTTTCGCCGGGGCAAAAAGGTCACGGAACTGGAAAAGGTCCGGCCCCTTCGAGGTCACGGCACCACCATCTACTTTGAACCGGACCCGGAGATTTTCAAATCCACCCTTTTCGACGCGGATACGATCAAGGCCCACTTGGAGGACATGTCGTACATCCACAGCGGCCTCAAGATCGTCTTCCGCGACGAAACCCGCAAGGAGGTTCACGACCTTTCCCACCCCGGAGGAATCCCCGAATTCCTTGGCGCATTGGTCAAGTCCGCTCAAAAGCAGCCGGTGACGGAGAACTTTTTCCACGTCAAAAGCGATGAGACGAAGGTCGAAGCCGCGCTTCAATGGACTGAAAGCACCGAGGAAGTCCTTCGCAGCTTCGTCAATGGCATCCGGACCGTCTCGGGAGGAACGCACGAGAACGGCTTCAAATCAGCCGTCGCCAAGGCGATTCGCAACTATATCGAGACGCACGACGTGAAGGTGAAGGGGCTGACGATCACGGCCGAAGACATCCGGGAAGGCATCGTCGGCATCCTGAGCGTTTTCACGCGGGAGCCGATGTTTCAGGGACAGACCAAGGAACGGCTCAACAACCCGGAGATGACGGCGACGGTGGACGGCGTGGTCCGACCGGCTCTGGAAGCCTGGCTGAATGCCAACAAGCAGTCGGCGGATCGCATCGTAGGTCGCATCGTTCTGGCGGCTCGTGCCCGGGAAGCGTCCCGTGCTGCCGCCAGCGAGGTCAAACGCAAGTCCGCCGTGAATCGGCGGCTCAATCTTCCCGGAAAACTGGCCGACTGCACGTCCACCGATCCCGAAGAAACGGAACTGTTCATCGTCGAGGGCGACTCCGCGGGCGGCTCGGCGATTGAGGGGCGCAATCGCAGGACGCAAGCCGTGCTCCCGCTCCGTGGCAAGGTCTTGAATTCGGAAGGGATGCCTTCGGTCAAGGTGCTGGCGAATCAGGAACTGGCCAACCTCGCTTCCGCCATCGGCACTGGATTGGGAGACAAGTTCAACCTGGCCAACCTGCGTTATGGAAAAATCATCCTCCTTATGGACGCGGATTACGACGGCCATCATATCACGACGCTGCTGTTGACGTTTTTCTTCCGGCACATGCCCGAGCTGATTCGCCGGGGCCACGTTTATCTGGCTCAGCCGCCGCTGTACCGGATCATCGTCGGCAAAGACACCTACTGGGCCAGGGACGACGTCCACAAAGAGGAAATCCTGCGGGGTCTGCGGGCTAATGCCCGCTACGAGATCACCCGCTTCAAGGGGCTGGGCGAGATGACGCCGAAGGTGCTCGGCGAAACGACCCTCGACCCGAAGAATCGCACGCTTCTCCAGGTGCAGATCGATTCCGACCTGGAAGCCGATCAGGTCTTTGTCACCCTCATGGGCAAAGACCCCAGCCAGCGCTACGAATTCATCATGAACTCCGCGGCCTTGGCCGAGGAGTTGGACGTGTGACTCATGGACCGCTTCAGGCCCTTCCTGCGGTCGGAGACCCTGGTCTTTCTCGTCCTGTGGCTCGGGCTGATGCTCGTCGGCCGAACGCAGCTTTTTCGCGATCCAGGCACCTTCTGGCACACCCGGGTCGGTCAACAGATTTTGGAAACCGGCACGTTTCCGATACAGGACACGTTCAGCTTCACTCGGCACGGCGAACGCTGGATCGCCTACCACTGGCTTGGCGAAGTGGGCATGGCCGTGGTGCATGATGCGCTGGGCTGGGATGGGTTATTGCTCCTCCTCGCGTCGGCCCTGGCGGCGCTGTACGCCTGGGTCTTTTGGCGTCTGAGGCGGTCTGGGTTCCATCCTTTGCTCGCTGCGGTGCTTGTTGCCCTGGTTCTGGCGGCCAGCGTCCACAACTGGCACGTCCGCCCACACATGGCAACGCTTTTCGGCATGGCGATCACCTACGGGGTGCTGATTGACATCGACGCAAGCCGAAAGCCCTTGGCCTATCTACTGGGATTGATTCCCCTGTTCGTCCTCTGGGCCAACGTGCATGGCGGAGTGCTCGGCGGCTGGGCAACCTTGTGCCTTGTTGGATTGGGCTGGCTGACGGCCTTCGTGGTGCGACTGCCGACGCCGCTCCGAGGCTACCGAGACATCCTCATTCTCACCTCTGCCATCATTGGCTGTGGCTTGGCTCTGGTAGTGACCCCCTACGGCGTAGAAGGAATCGAGTTCTGGCTGAGGATTCTGTCGCTCGACCTGGGCCGCATCATTCAGGAACACGGACCGCTGCGCTGGTTGGAGCCGACGGGTTTGGCCGTGCTGAGCGTTGCCGTCGTGTATCTCCTTACTCTCGCCGGCATTCTCCCCGATTGGCCGCGGATGACCTGGATCGTTCCGCTTTTGTGGTTGTGGCAAGCTTACGAGCGGAACCGGCACGCGCCGCTGTTTGCCATCGTGGCCCTTCTCGCCGTCGCCGAGATGATGCCGTGGACGCGCTGGGCCGCCTATCTGAAGGGCAGGGGAAGTGATCTCCTCCGACCCGAAGCCGTCGCCGAGAGCGATTGGCGAGCCGCCGTTGTTCCCGCCGTGGTCGTCCTGTTCAGCCTCCTGGTGCTAGGGGCTGGGCTGCGTATTCCTGTCGTAGGTCGAGATTGGGTACGAGAGGATCCCCGACATTGGCCGGTCGGACTGCTTCCAAAACTGGTTGAACTTAAGTCCCATGACAACGAAGCAGAATCCGACGAAGCGGTGCGACTGTTCAACGACATGCTCTACGGTGGATACTTGATCTACCACGTTCCGCGGTTGAGAGTCTTCATTGACGACCGCTGCGAACTATACGGGCAGAAATTCCTTGAAGAATACGCCGAGGCGGAATCCCGTCATCCGGAGCAGATCGACGAATGGTCTGATCAGTGGCAGTTCCATTACGCCCTGACCCGTCGCGGCAGCCGATTCGATGAATACCTTCAAGCACAATCCCGGAGGTGGGAGAAACTCGACGAGGACGAGGCAGCGGTCCTATTCCGACGAAAAGCCCCGTAACAACGCCTTGACGAAGCCCCCGCAGCTTGTATTGATGGATTTGAGACGAAATCTCAATAAGCTGCATGGTGCCGAGATGGCCTTGCTGCCGCTGGAGCGACTAAAACGCGGAGAATCGGGCACGGTGGCTGATGTCAGCGGCAACCAGCGATGGGTTTGCCGCTTGCAGGAAATGGGTGTTCGGGCTGGGGTTCGGCTGACCGTGTTGCAACCGGGGTCCCCAACCTTGTTGCAGATCGGTTCCGGCCGCCTGAGCCTGCGCCTGGGGGATGAAATCCAAATCCTGGTGCGGACAACGAACGGCTACCCAGCACCCCCTGCTGACTCTCCCGCGGAAGGCGAGGGCAGCCAATGACCTTGGCAGAGCTTCGCGTCGGGCAAAAGGCCGTCGTTGACAAGCTCGAAGGAGATTCCGCCATTATCCAGCGGCTCATGGAGATGGGTTTGCTGGAGGGTCAGATCGTGGAGTTGCTCGGCGTCGCCCCGCTGGGTGACCCTCTGGAAATCCGCCTGGGTTCCTACCGCCTGAGTCTGCGGAAATCAGAAGCGGCTCGGATTCTTGTAACCCCGCTGCGAGACTGAGATTCACTTGCAAAACTCAACGGTCAAGACTGGCTCGCCTGCCGCGTCCACGGAGACGACGGTCGCTCTCGTGGGCAATCCCAACACGGGCAAAACGACGCTGTTTAATGCCCTGTCAGGACTTCGGCAGCACGTCGGCAACTATCCCGGCGTCACCGTCGAACGTAAAGTCGGCCGCTTCAAGTGGCGGGGGGCCTCCTTTCAGATCATCGACCTGCCGGGAACCTACAGCCTGGCCCCGCGAAGCCCCGACGAAATGGTCGCCGTGGACGTGCTGCTCGGCCTGCAACCCGGGGAAAGAAGACCGGATGTCATTCTTTCCATCGTTGATGCGTCGAACCTCGAACGGAATCTTTACCTGACGACGCAACTCATGGATTTGGGCATTCCTGTCGTTTTGGCGCTCAATATGACGGATCTGGCGGAAGCCCAGGGTCGGCTCTACGATGCCGCCAAGCTTCAGGAACGCCTCGGCATTCCCGTCGTCCCCTTGCAGGCTCATCGCGGCATCGGCCTGGATGATCTGCGAAAAGCTCTGGCTCATGGCGTGGCATCGCCCAAGGCACAAGTTCGCTTTCCCGACATCTACGAGCAGGAGGCTCGATACCTGGCTGACTTTCTGCAAGAAAACCTCAAGGATCCGCATGGCCACAACCTGCTGGATCAACACTCCGCCTGGTTTCTGGCGTTGCGGCTGCTTTCCGACCAGAACGGGTACGTCGAACGAGATTTGACGAAGCGCCTCGGTGCGGAATTAACATCCAGAGTCCGAGAGGCCCGCGAGCGATTGAACACGGCCGGTTGTCCGGTCGCCGCGACGGAAGCCGCGGTCCGCTACGCCTGGATTCGAGAACGCCTCCGCGACACGTTCACGGAAGTGCCTCGGCCGTCTCGCGATTGGACGGATTTTCTGGACCGAATCCTGACCCATCGCGTCTGGGGCATGGTGATCTTCCTGGCCCTCATGTTCCTCGTCTTCCAGGCCATCTTCACCGGCGCTCAACCGCTCATGGAAGGCATCCTCGCCGCTCAGGCTTACGTCGCCGACCTCGTCCGCAACTCGCTCTCCCCGGGGCCGCTGCGGGGTCTGATCGTGGACGGGATCATCGAAGGGGTCGGCAGCGTGCTGGTGTTCCTGCCGCAGATCGTGATCCTGTTCGGCTTCATCGCCATCCTTGAAGACTGCGGTTATATGGCCCGGGCGGCGTACCTGATGGACAAGATCATGGCCCGCTGTGGACTGAGCGGGAAGTCATTTATTCCTTTGCTGTCCTGCTTTGCCTGTGCCATTCCAGGCATCATGGCGACGCGGGTCATCGAGGATCGGCGGGACCGCCTGGCCACGATTCTTGTCGCCCCTCTGATGAGCTGCTCGGCCCGCTTGCCGGTGTATGTGCTGATGACGGCGGCTTTCATCCCGACAAACACCTGGCTTGGTCCGTGGCTGCCGGGACTGGTGCTGTTCTGCATGTATCTTATCGGTTTGATCGTGGCTCCCCTGATCGCGTGGATTCTGAAGCGGACGCTGCTCCGCGGCGAGACGCCGATCTTCCTCATGGAACTGCCTGCCTACAAATGGCCGTCGCCGGGCATGGTCCTGTACCGCATGTACGATCGCGGCAAAGCCTTCGTGGTTCGCGCCGGGACGATCATCCTGGCAACGATGATCGTCGTCTGGGCCTTGCTCTACTTCCCGGTGGAAGGCACCGATGACACCGGCAACCCCGTCAACTTCGATCTTCGCATGGCCGACTTGGAAGCCGCTCAGGAACAGGTCCAGAGTGAACTAGTTTCCTTGCACGAGGCTGGCGACCAGACTCCCGAGCTGGAGGCGAAGACGACTCGCTTGGAGCAGAATCTGGAGGCTCTCAGGGAGGAAGCCGCCCACATCCAAGGCATCTGGAAGCGGAACAGCATTTTGGGTCGGATGGGACGGGCTGTTGAACCGGTCGTTGTGCCCCTCGGATGGGACTGGCGGATCGCCATGGCAGTGCTGGCAAGTTTCCCGGCACGGGAAGTGGTCGTCGGCACCTTGGGGGTGATATACGACGCCGGTTCGGAGGTGGACGAGTATTCGCCCTCCCTGCACTCCCAGCTGCAAGCTGCCCGCTGGGGACCGGACTCTCCGCGGGCTGGTCAGCCGGTCTTCACCGTGGCGACGGCGTTATCGCTCATGGTCTTTTTCGCTCTTTGCTGTCAATGCGCGTCCACCCTGGCGGTCATCCGACGGGAAACCAATTCCTGGCTCTGGCCGCTGTTCACCTTCACCTACATGACCGGGCTGGCCTACGTCGGCGCTTTGATCGTGTACCAGACGGCCACGTCGCTGGGCGGATGAGTAGGTCCAATCATGCCGCCCGACGCACATCGGACCAGCAATCGGCTTGCTCCAGGAAATCGAGGATGGCATCTGCCAGTCTTAAAGCGCATCGGCCATCGGTGTAGGTCACCATGTCAGCATACATACGCCGACGCTCCTCGCGGCGTCGCTCGGGATGACCAAGGGCCTCGTTGATGGCGTCCCTGAGTTCGTCGGAGTTGCGGGCCAGCCGTACCGCACCGGATTCAGTCACAGGCCGGTAGTGCGTAAGGCGGTAGTAGTCGGCCAGGGATACAGGCCAATTCGTCCCCGGCGGATTGTAGGCCAAATTGACGATTGGCCGGTCCAGTGCAGCCGCTTCCAAGGTGATCGTGCTGGCCAGATTGACCACGACGTCGCTGTGCAGCAGCGTATCCCGGAGATGTTCCACGTCGGCTTCGCTGGGATCGTAGTAGTAGATCGCTTGTCGCCAGGAAACCTCATCCCGATACCGGCCGGGACGTTCCAGGTGGACATGGGGCAACGATTCACAACCGGCGTAGAGAGCGGGATCGTCCTGGGGATGCAATCGCACCAGAAGCTGACAAGGAAAAGCCAAGGCGTCCTCGCGAATCCACTCGGCGATCTGATGCACAAAATCGGCGCTGAAATTCAGGCTCATGGGCGGCATGGTCGTGTAGGTAATCAGCTTCCGACTCGGATCCAGGCCGACCCGGGCAAAGAACTCGTTACGATGGACCGGGCTGCTCGGCCGCTTGTAGATGTCGAAATGCCCAGGACCTGTGACCACGATCTGATCGGGTCGGTATCCGAAAAGCGTCTGAGCGTGTTCGACCATGTGCCGGTTCCAGACGGCGATGCGGTCGCACTTGAGCGTCGGTCCCTTGATCGCCAGGTTGTCCCAGGAATGGATGATGCCGAAGGTCGGCAGTTTCCGAAGCCGAGCATAGCGAGCCACGGGCACATCGGGGAACTTGACCGCTCCGCTGCCCAGCACGACAACATCGGCCTTCAGGGCATCCAGGTAGCGCTCCACGTCTTTTGCCCGGGTGAGATGGTTCTGCAACCAACTTAGAGCCGACTCGCTTCCGGGAACGTGGCGGAGCAGTTTTGCTAAGGGGCGATGGACCCAGTAACGCTTCGGTTCGACGATCCTGGCTCGGCGGTGCAGAATCTCGGCCGTTTCAGGATCGAGCCGATGATGGATGAATTCCCGACGCACAAACTCGATCTGCCGATCGAGAAAAGGTGGAACCAGGCGTGGCAGCCGATGCAGCTCGACATGGGGATGTTGAAACTGAGCGCGAAACCCTGGCTCGTCGGCTAGGGGGCTGAGAAACAGCCAGCGAATGCGCGGCGAATCGGTAAGCGCCTGGAAGAGGTCGGTGCGGAGCAGGGCAGCGACCTGCTGGCCGTCCGGCAAGGTGTAGATAACCCGCAGCGGTCTGCCGACACCAGACGAGCCGCTTGTGGGCTTTGCGATGGCTTTTCCGTGCATATTTCCGATCCGCGACAATAACTCCATTCTTGTCGTAGGGGCCGGAGCATACCTTCGGATTGCATTACGGTCCAGTCGGCTTCATGGGTCAGGGGCACGTCCACGAACCTGTTTGCAGGTGGCAAGGCGATTCGCTAAGCTGACGCAGCCTCAAGCGTGGCATCGTGGAGGGAAGGGCAATGGCGACCATCGAACCGTTGGCCATCGGCGTGTGCAGTTGGTCCTTGCAAGTAAAAAACATTCCGGAATTGAAGGGGTTTCTGAACCGACTGGGCATCGACGTGGTGCAGATAGCCTGCGGCGATCCACATCATGCCAGCTGGGATGAAGGAGACGACATGCCCAGGGCCGCCTTGGCCGCGGGATTCCGCATGACCGGCACCATGCTCGGTTTTCCCGGCGAGGACTACACAACGCCGGATCACATCCGCCGCACCGGCGGCTTCGGAGATCCGAACACGCGGGCCGAGCGCTTAGACATCCTCGCCTGGGGCCTGGAACGGACCCTGGCCCTGGGCCTGCGTGACATCATGTTCCACGGCGGCTTCATCCCCGAACCGGGCAGCCCGGATCGCAAACCGTTTCTCGACACCCTGGCTAAGGCAGCCGACATGGCGGCCGGTCGCGGCATCACCATCGCCCTGGAAACCGGCCAGGAAACCGCCGATCTCCTTCGCCTGACGCTCGACGAATTGCGTTGTCCGAATCTCAAGGTCAACTTCGACCCCGCCAACATGCTCCTATACGACATGGGCGATCCGATCCGCGCCGTGGAAATCCTGGCTCCTGACATCCGCAGCGTTCACGTCAAGGACGCCAAGCGACCCAAGGTCAAAGGGCAGTGGGGAGAGGAAGTGCCACTCGGTCAGGGCGAAACGAACACGGCTCTGTTCATCCAGACGCTCAAGAAAGTCGGGTATCGCGGGCCGCTTGTCATCGAGCGGGAAGTCGGCACGCAGGAAGAGCGGTTCCGCGACATCGCCTATGGAATTGACTTTTTGCGGAAAGTGCTGGCCTCGTAGGGCCGCTTATCTGGAATCCCGCTTGTTATAGCGGCTGAGAGTCGCGGCCAGGGCCATTTCCTCCTTGAGCGATTCGACAGCGGGGACGTTGCTGTTCGTGGGTGAAAGACAAAACAAGTCCCAAGGCTCGTCCTTGTATCCGTGCTGGCGGACGTACCAGTTGCCTTCACCGTCGGGAAGGAGGGGAAACAGAGAGCATTGGACCGGCTTATAGCGGAACTTGTCGCCTTCCTCGGCCCCAAGCTTGTGCAGGACACAGCCCTCGTTGAAGAAGACGCACCAGCCGTCCACGACTGGCACCAGCGGCAAGCCTTCCCGCTTTCGCCGGGTCACGACGCCGTTCTTCTCAACGAGCCTACGGGCAGCGGGGCGGAGCAGGGGTAGGATCCTGCGAAGATTCTTCAGAATCCGTCGGCGTTCGTCGTCGAACAAACCGGGGCGGCCATTGCGGCAACAGAGGCCCTCGCAGCCTCTTCCAAACGTGCATTCGAAAGTCGCTTCCTTGGCATTCAGTAGCGGCAGAGGCATCCGTGTCGGCATGTGACGATTGCACTCCTGGCAGTCTGATGGATGAGGTTGTCGGGAACCTTGTTTACAGTTGCGTTTCAGCGATTTCGATGGCCCGCAGCAGGCCCATCGCCTTGTTCATGGTTTCCTCGTATTCCCGTGCCGGGTCGCTGTCGGCGACGACGCCGGCTCCGGCCTGGATGTAGGCCGTCTGGCCGATGAGAACCATCGTCCGCAGGGCGATGCAGGTGTCCATGTTGCCGCCGAAGTCCACGTAGCCGACGGCTCCGGCGTAGGGGCCGCGGCGGGTCGGTTCCAGTTCGTCAATAATCTGCATCGCCCGCACCTTGGGAGCGCCGCTGACTGTGCCTGCGGGCAGACAGGCCCGCAGAGCGTCAAAGGCATTCTTGCCCGGCTGCAATCGTCCGCTGACATTGCTCGTGATGTGCATCACGTGACTGTACCGCTCGACGATCATCACGTCGGTCAACTCCACCGTGCCGTAGCGAGCCACCCGGCCGATGTCGTTGCGGCCCAGGTCGGCGAGCATGATATGCTCGGCCCGTTCCTTGGGATCGGCGAGCAGTTCCTCGGCGAGTCGGCGGTCTTCCTCCTCGTCCCGGCCTCGTCGTCGTGTTCCCGCCAGGGGGCGAATCGTCGCTCGGTCGCCTTCGACGCGGACCATGATCTCCGGCGAACTGCCCACCAGACAGAAGCGACCGCATTTCAGGTACAACATGAATGGACTGGGATTGACCACCCGCAGCGTTCGGTAGATGTCGAAGGAACGTGCTCGGGTTTCCGTTTCCAGACGCTGACTGAGCACCACCTGAAAGATGTCCCCGGCCTTGATGTATTCCAGGCTGCGACGCACCGCATCCTCGAATTGCTGCCGGGTCATGTTCGACTTCCAGGAGATGTTCGCCGGTCGTCCCGCTGCGGTAGTGGTCACGATGTCGGTCAACTGAAGATCGGCCACGCCCTGCTGAAGTCGTTCGACCAGCTGATCCACCCGCTGGCAGGCGTCCCGGTAGGATCGGGGGAGGTCGGCCCGGTCCACATGGGCATGAGCGACCACGGCGATTGTTTTGGTGATGTGGTCGAAGATCACCATGCGGTCGTAGAAGCCGAAGCACAGGTCGGGCAGATGGCGGTCGTCGGGCGGCGGATGGGGCAATCGCTCCGTGTAGCGAACGGCGTCGTAGGCCGCATAACCGACTGCTCCACCGCAGAAACGCGGCAAGCCGGGCAGCGTCGGAGCGCGGTAGCGCGTCACCATTTCTTCAAGCAACTTCAAGGGATCCGGATGGTGAAGGGTCTGCGTTCGGTCCGCGGTGATGCGCACCTCATTGCCATACGCCTCGAAACGCAGAAACGGCTTGCTGCCAACGAAGCTGTAGCGGCCGACGCGTTCGCCGCCGACCACGCTTTCGAAGAGGAAGGACCAATCGCTTTCCTGCACCTTGCAAAAGGCACTGACCGGCGTGAGGGTGTCGCCGATCAACATGCGATACACGGGAACTACCGTCGCTTGATCGGCTAAGGCGACAAACTCCTCGAAACTGGGATGATGCTTCATGCCGTGATCCCGGGGATAAAGCTTCTCTCGGTCCAGCATAGTGACGTAGGCAGGGTGCTACAATACGGGTGAATCGTGTGGCCGAGGCGTACAGTCATGAAGCATCCGATGCCTGTCTTGGTGGCCTTCTTGGTAGTCATTGGCGTCGCACTGACCGCGGGTGCGGCCGATCGGCAGCAGCCGTCCGCTGAACGTGGCAAACACCTGCTCCAGACGCGGGCATTCAATCCGCCGATCTGGCCCAAGCAAGTCTACGACAACGTTTGGAAAGTTTGGGGCTACACGGAAAAGCCAGGGGATTTCGAGCAGCAAGTGTTGGATCGCTACGGATTGCACCCGGCACCGTTCGACAACAAGGGTTATCCCCTGGGCCTGAAGGAAGCGCGGGGCTTGTTGGGTGTCGGAATCACGACCGACTGCATGATTTGCCACGGCGGCTCGATCTTCGGACAAAGCTACATCGGTTTGGGGAATGCCAGTCTGGACCTCCAGTCGCTCTACGAAGACTTGGCTCAGGCGATGGGGCGAAAGCAAGCGACGCCGTTCCCCTTCACAAACGTTCGCGGCACAACCGAGGCCGGTGCGATGGCCGTCTTTCTGTTCCAGTTGCGTGACGCCGATCTGAAGCTGCGGCCAGCGGTTGATCTGGGCATGCGAACCGATCTCTGCGAAGACGCGCCGGCCTGGTGGCTGCTGAAGAAGAAGCAGACCATGTACCACACCGGCAGCACGAATGCCCGGTCGGTCCGTTCTATCATGCAGTTCATGCTCACGCCCCTGAACAGCGCGGAAGA
>JANWWR010000127.1 GCA_025055835.1 Gemmatales bacterium
AGAGAGAATGAGATTGGCCCGGGGAAGTCCGGTCACCTTTTCCACCCGCTCGGCGATCTCGACCGACATGCTGCGGGGAAACCCGATCAAATCTGTGGTTACGAGAACCAGGCGGGTTCCTGTCTTGTCTTGGAGAGCGAGAGCCTTGGCGTAAAGATCCTGGAGTTTGGCCTCGGCGGGTTTGGTACGGCTGGAATACCCGGCCATCCACAGGCCGACCGGCGGCGTGATAACGACCCGAGCAGTTCCGGCCTGAAACTGAGCACCCCGCGAGATCGGACAAACGCTCAGGAAAGCTGTGATGACGACGGCAAAAAGGAACAACTCTACTCCTCGTTTTTTCAATTCTGTTAAATCGGCTGCTTGACCGAGCGAAGTAGAAAATGGGATAGCGTGCGTCTGCGGAGGGATCATGGGAGTCACCTGGCGGGAAAAAAGCCCAACAAAGCCTGGGAGCCATGCCATGTCCAAAGTATTCAAAGCCTGCTTGAGTGCAAGCCTTCTGGCCCTGGCGGTCGGTTTAAGCATCCTTGCCGCAGTGCCTGGCAGCTTGGTAGTTTCGAGTCCGGCAGCCGTTCCGCCTGAC
Source organism: Gemmatales bacterium (assembly GCA_025055835.1). GTDB lineage: Bacteria > Planctomycetota > Planctomycetia > Gemmatales > HRBIN36 > JANWWR01. Next base: position 587 of record JANWWR010000127.1, read on the forward strand.
CTGGCATGTCAACGGGACACTTTGAAGGTGCTGGCGATGGCCCTGGAAGCTCAAGCCGCCTCGCTGAATCCCGAACCGTCCCTTCGCCTGGCGGACGGTTTGGAGAAAACCGCTGCCGTGCTGGAACAGCAGGCCCAGGCCGCTCGACAAGCCGCCCAGGACCTCGAAGACACGGGGGAAGCGTTGTTGGTCTGGGCAGAAGTCTGCCGCGAATTGCTGCACCTGGCCCATCTCGATCTGGAACTGGCCGGAAAGCTGCACACCAGCCTGACCACGTTCAGCGACGGCTCTCAAGCTCTTGAAAAACTGCTGGAAATGCCCCAACTGCCCGCCGTGCGACAGGGCCTCCAGGGATTTGACAGTGCATTGACAAATGCCGCCGCGGACTTTGAAGAACTGGCCTCCGTGACATACCCGCGATTCTATTGGAACGGCAAATGGCCGGCCTATGAGTGGGTTCCCGTGCTGCCCAACGGCTATCAAGCCGCCGAGGGCATGAGACAAGCCGCCGAGGGGCTGCGGTCCGCCGAGCAGGAACTTAAGAATCTGGGCGAGCAGCTACCACGCATTCGCCGAGCCGTCGCCAGCAGCCGGGAAATCCTGAATCAGGTCCGCGATGCGTGCGGCGTGATCTACGAAAACCGCCACGAGATCGGACGGCATCAGGAGCGTCTTGCCGACCTGATCCAATTCGTCGCAGAGAACCTGGCCCTGACGACGGGCAGCCTGGCTCACATGATGCGACAAGTGGAGCAGAGCGAAAGTCTGGCTCACGAACTGCGGGAAACGGAGAAGCTGTTGCGAGAATCTGCGGAAAACACGCAAGCGGTCCGCGACCGCCTCAACGAGACCAGCCGAGCCGCCCGAGATCAGGCCGAGGCCTTAGCTGAACGGATCGAAAACGCCGCAACTCCACCCGCAGCGTCAGGAGGCCAAGCTCATTGGTGGTCCTCGTGGCTGACCCGGGGCCTGCTGGCCCTCGCCGCCGTGACCTGCTTCCTCCTCGGCCTGAGGGAGTTGACGGTTTTCCTTCCTCGTTTCTCGGTTGACTCGCTGGGGAGGGGACGTTAAAGGTGTAGTAAGGTCCAATGGACGAAGTGCGGGGCTTCGTCGCCATCCAATCAGGTTTGTTCAACAGAAGGAGGAAGAGGTATCCCCCCACCCCCAGTTGATCGCGGCGGCGACCGCGGCAATCGGATAAACGAGCAAATCCGTATCAGTCCTGTACGTCTCATCGGTCCGAACGGCGAACAACTCGGTGTCGTGCCCACCTCGCAAGCGCTGGAGAAGGCCCGAGAGGCCGGTCTGGATCTCGTCGAAGTTGCGCCGATGGAACGGCCGCCAGTCTGCCGGATCATGGATTACGGCAAGTTCCGCTACGAAAAGTCCAAGAAGGACTCCAAGGCGAGCAAGCATACCCAGCCAAAGCGGAAGGAGATTCGGCTCAGCCCAACCACCGGCGAACACGATCTCGAAACCAAGCTGAATCATGCCCGGAAGTTTCTCGAACACCATGACAAGGTTTTGATCCGAGTCCGCTTCCGGGGCCGGGAATTGCAGCACATTGATGAAGGCCGCAAGGTCATGGACAAGATCCTTGAACGGCTGGCTGACATCGCCAAGGTCGAGCTTCCGCCGCGGATGGAGGGCCGCCAGTTGACCGCCCTTCTGGCTCCCAAGTAAGGACGGAGGCAATCCGCAGAAGGGGTCAGGAACAGGCACCCCAACCGCTGACGAGAGGCGAAGCCCTACTTCGCGAACTCCGGGAGACTCGCCTTGTGTCCCAAGCACAAGTCCATATGATGTAGCCGTTCTTCACGGCACGGCCCCTCGACGGAAGAATGCGGCGCACTTGTTCTCCGGATCGAGGTAGATCGCAAGGCTGAGGAAGGACCGCGAACATGCCGTTGCCGGGCGGTCCTCCCTGTTCTCCAAAATCAGGAGCACGTCCGATGGCAGATGAAACCCGTTCGTCGTCCTCAACCGGCAGCGAACCAGCGGGAGGCTCAGCTCCTGGGGGGCAACAGGCCCAACCGCTGCGCGATTTCGTCGTGGACGCCAGTAACATGTCCACGCATTACGCCAATTTCGCGCGGGTCACTGGGACGCCGGAGGAGCTGATCCTCGACTTTGGCCTGAACACCCAAATGGTTCCCAACCCCACCGAGCCGGTCAAGCTGACGCATCGCCTGGTGCTGAACTTCTACACGGCCAAGCGGCTGTTGTTGGCCCTGAACGCAGCCATCCAACAGCATGAACGGGTGTACGGAGTGCTGGAAATCGACGTGCAGAAGCGTATCAAAGGCCCGCTCATGCCGCCTCAGCCGTCAGCTGGAAGTCGGCCAACCATGTGAGCCAAGCTGCTGACAGTGACCCTCCTTTGTCCGCTTTTCCCAGGCGGAAAAGTTTACCAAGAGGACCGTGAAGGTTCCGAAAAACCTCCCACGGTCCTCTATCTTTTTCACGTCGAAAGGATAGTTTCACTTTCGCCATAATCCTCAGTTTTTGCAAAAGTCGTGTCCGAACACGGGGTCGGATAACGATTACATGAGTGGAGGATGCGTGCGTTCGGGACTTGACAGCCGGTGGGATCACCGGCTGCCGAGCGCGGCAGAAACCACGTGAGCCTTTCGGCTCGGGAACGCAAGTCCTGGGCAGATGGGCTGATCCGCCAGGAAGTGGAAAGTGCGTCGGGTCCAGAAATCGGTGGCTGGACTACGGCGCGTTGTGGTTTTCGTCTCGGTGGAGGATTGCATTCATGTTCCATCACTTTGGGTGGCCGGAGAAGGTCCGTAAACACAGGCATCAGGGTTTCAGACCGAAGCTGGAAATCCTTGAGGACCGGACCGTTCTCTCCTTGGGGACCAACGCGGTTCCCTTGCTGAGCTATCAGGTTACGGTCGTTTCGGGAGTTACGGTGAGCGTGTCTGGGACGGTGGTTGACGAGCAGCCGGAAACGGTGTCGCTGAACTTCACCGGCATCATCAATCACACGATCACGCCGGACGCCAACGGCGCGTTCTCGTTCCTCGCTGAAGCGACCGGCGTCGGCTTCATCAACGGCTCCGCCACGGACAACCAAGGGGCAACCGGTCTAGGACCGGCTATTTACATCCAAGACATCTGGGACATTGTGGACATTCAGGTGATCGAGGGTGAGAACCCGGGTGAAGTGACGGTCACCGGCCGAGCGGTCGGTTACTTCCAGGAGGGTGCGCCGGTAAACTTCTTCGATGAGGACGGTACACCGATTGGCTCAACATTCCTGGCAGCCAATCTGTCGTTCTCCTGGAGCACGACCAACATTACTCCGGGCAGGAAGCGGATCGAGATCACGGACCCGTTGGGCAGGCAGATTGACAAGACGTTCCCGATTCCCAATCGGCCGCCAATTATCAAGAGGTTCCACGTCCGTCCGACTCAAGCCCCTGGCTGGTACGAATTCCATGGCACCGTCTTGGATGAAGAGGTGCAAGGATGCACGGTCCATTTCCAAGGCATCCCGGCGTTGAACGGCAAGAGCGCTAGAGTGGATGCTACAGGCAAATTCAGCATTGTTGTGCGGATTACTGAACAGGATGTGGGAGTTGTGCAGGCCGTGGCCAAGGATAGGTACGGAGCTGCTTCTGAACCCAAGGAGCTGTTCTTTGGCGGCTTATAGGAGGTCTTGAGGATTTCTCAGAGTATCGTTCATGGAATTGCCAGGTTCTTTGCGAACTCTGATGGAGCAGGCGGAGCGGGGCGACCGGAGTGCCGCCGAGACGCTCGCTGATGAATTGGAACCGGCGTTGCGTTACATGCTTCGACGGGCTTTGCAGGTGGATCGCTCATGCAGCGGCCTGACGGAACGTCTGCAAAGTCGCCTCCGCCAAATAGCGTCCCCGTTGTTGGGTCGCTCGGTGGACCCGGATCGATTCGTGTCGACCGCGGCGCATCACCTGGCCTGCGACGCCGGCAAACGCCTGCTTGCGAAGTGTTCCCCGCCCCGGTGGAGCCGGGACACTGTCCGCGAACAAGGATGATTCACACATAGGTTTCCGTCCAGGATCGGCCGATGTCTGTCTCCTGTCCCCGGTCCTGGACGGAACCTTCCATTTCCGTTCATCTCGAATCCGCGTTTTTCGCCGAGTCCTCAGTGTTCGTCACGCTTTCCGTACCGCAATGCCCGGCTCGAACGACCCATTGGCCGCCAAGGCACACGTCGCTTGGCTTCGCATCGCTTTCCATAAGCCAACGCACCGGATCGGGGTCCGCTGCGGAGCGTTCCTGAGACGGGATAGGAACGGCGATCCAATCGGCCCATTTGCCCGGCGTCAGGCTGCCCGACTCGGTTGCTAGTCCCAGGACCTCCGCCCCGTTGATCGTCGCCATGCGAAGCACTTCCTCCGGCGAAAGTTTTGGATGGCGGGAAAACACAGAACGCGCCTCCGCCAAGATGCCGAGATCGGGATTGGAGGCCAGGCTGTCGGTGCCTAGAGCGACCATGCACCCCTGTTGCATCAGGTCCAGGAATGGATGCGAGGGGTGTCCGAAGAAGGCATGCGTTCGCGGACACCAGACCAGGCGGCGGGGGACCAAGTCGTCGAGATAGTTGCCGTGAATGCAGATTCCGTGACCAGAGGACTCGGTAAATCGCAGAACGTCCTCCAAGCCGTGGCACAGTCCGCTTTCGTCCCAGGCTCCAAGTTCTTCGAGGAATTGGCGAAGAGGACCATCGCGGCTTTCAAGGAGTTGACGCTCTTCCAAGGTTTCAGCGAAATGCGTGGCCCAGGGCAGGCCGAAGCGTCGGCACAAGCTGGCGGAAAGGCAAAATAGTCCCCGGCGAACTGAGTACGGAGCGTGAGGACTGAGGCCTTGCCGACAGCGGGTTTTGCCATGATTTCTGGCCAGCCATTCCCTCGCCTGGCGCCAGGTCTGTCGTGCTCTGTCCCGAGTCAGTCCGATCACTTCGTGGAACACGACGGCTCGCAAGGGGCTGTTTTCCAGTTCAAACAGACTCGCTCCGTCGGCGGAGATGTCACCGACCAGCGTTACCCCGCTCCGAAGCGATTCCTCGATGCCCTCTCGGATCGCCTTCCGAACGCCGTCCGAAGAAGCTGACCGCCGATAGGCGACCACCTGTCTCAGCCATTCGGCAAACGAGCAGGAAGCAGGCATTTGTTTGGGAAGCTGCCGCAATCCACCCAGGTCAAGGTGCGTGTGTGCATTGACCAGCCCCGGCAAAACGACGCAATCACCAAGGTCAACAGGGTCTGTCGAGGGATTCAAGACGACGTCCTTGGGAGCGGCGACCTCGGCGATGCGTCCGCCATCCATCGTTAGGATGCCGTCATGAATCGGTGGCCGATCCAGCGGCACGATCCAGCGAGCACGCACCGACCACCGACGGTTCATCGTTCGCGTTTCTCAAAGCCATTTGGCAAAGGACGAGCCGGTTGCAGGAGCAGCCACAAGGTCAGCCCGGCCAAGACGAAGCCGGCGACGATGACACCAACCGGGCTATAGAGCAGCTTTTCCGCTGTGTCCCAGGTTGCAGCGGTCGAGCCTGCTTCACTCTGACGACGAAACCATCCGGCCGTCACGGCCAGGCTATTGTGCGAGGCGTGAAAGACGACGCCGGGCCACAGACTGCCGCTGCGGGTCGCCAGCAAAGCGAGCAAGAGACCGAGCACAAACGTCGGCACCAGGCGGAACGGGTCACCATGGGCCAGAGCAAAAAGCAGGCTGCTGATCACGACGGCATGACGGGTGCCCAGGCCGTTGCGTAAGCCGGTCAAAATGAAGCCGCGAAACGCGATCTCCTCGCACACCGCAGGAAGCAGGGCAACTACGAAAACTTGCAGCGGCAATGGGCCGTCAAGGCGAAAGCGGCTTTCCAACTCCCGCAGATGCTCGGCGATTTCGGGATAGCGGTTCACCAACGCTTCGATGGTGGTTACGAGCGGACCATGCGTCATCAGGGCAGCTAGGACAGCGAAGCCGATCCAGAAGAGCGTGGCTCCCATGGGCCTCATCCCGTTCGTGTTTCCGACCGGCAGGTGGGCTGGAGGCGAGGACCACCTGCCGAGCAGCAGCGTCCGGAGCGGATGCCGGGTCAGCAGGCCGGCGAAGAGCACCGGCGGCCCTGCCACGGCGATCAGTTGCACAGCCACGACCGCGGTCAGCAGCGGCCAGTCGCTGACTGCCAGCCCCACGTACCATTGCAACACGATGACGGCCAGAAAGCAGGCGAAGGCCCGGCCCGGCGTTGGCAGCGGCTGCTTGTCACGCAGCAATTGCCGCAGCAGAAGACCCAGGTCCACCCGCTCCGCCTCCCGGAACAGAACGTTTTCGCTGTTGAACTGATGCACCGCCCATTGAAGGGCCAGGTAGCAATACCCCGCTAACGCCAACAGCACCGGCGGCAGATAAAGCCAGGGAATGTCCTGGGCTGTACGGGCATTGACCAGATCCTGAAGCAGCAATGACGCCCCGGTGATCGGCACGAGGCTGTAGAACGGCGTCAGCTCCGTCCCCGGCATCATGCTGATGAGTGTCAACAGCAGCGTCACGACCGACAACGGCATGAGAAAGTATTGGCCTTCCCGGGTGCTGCGGGCATAGACGGCCACGGCCAAGCTGATCGCACTGAAGAACCCGGCCAAGGGCAAAAGCAGGACGAAGCCCCAGACCAGCGAGGCGATCCCCGGCAGCGGAAAAGCCGATTCGCCGTGTCGAGCCACCATCGCCGAGCCGAACTGCCAGGCCGTGAATCCCAGGCTGCCCAGGTTCAGCACCGCCGACAACGTGCTGAACATCCACACGGTCAGAAACTTGCCCGCCACGATCTCCGACCGCTCCGCCGGGCTGATCAGCAACGTCTCCATCGTGCCCCGTTCCTTCTCGCCGGCACACAGATCAATGGCCGGGTATAGCGCTCCTGTCAGGGACATCATCACGATGAGGAATGGGAAAATGCGGCCGAAGGCAAACTCCGATTTCAGGCCCAACGTCGGAATCCGGAACGGCTCAGCGTACTGGGGTGAAGGGGCTCCCAGGGCGAGCATCCGTTGCCGGATGATCTCTTGCCGCCAGGCTCGAAGCACCGGCAACAGCCGCATGTAGGCTTTCTGACCCTGGTCGTCTGCGGTTTCGATGGTTGTCGGCTCGGTGTGGTTAGGATCTTCGCCGCGAAGATGCAGACGCAGGACCAGGGATTGCCCCCCGGCCAAGTGCTTGAGCCAGTCGGAATCAAAGACCAGCAAGGCATCCAGGCGGCCCTGCTCAAACTCGGCTTGCAACTCGGCTAAGTCGCCAGTGCGGACGTGAATCAGGTCCGCGTCTTGTTTTTCGGTGAACAATGCAGAGGCGAAGCGCTCCCCGTCCACCAGGGGAGGCAGCACCCGATCGCCAAGGTCTTTTGCCGTGTGCAGGTATTCCAAACCGGCCACTCCCACCACGACCGGCTTTTCGGCGAACAGAAAGATGAAGTAGTTCGCCGACACACCCATGAGCGGATAGAGGATCACTGGCAGAACGAGGAGCATGAACAGTGTGCGGCGGTCCCGCAATTGATCGCGGACCTCGCGGAACCAGATGGTGCGAACGACCTGCCAACGCATCGCATTCCTTTTTTATTTCCGGATCATTGCGTGAGACGTTCGTAGCGGTTGCCGGGCAGTCTCCGGACGAGACCATGCATCTCCAAAAGCATTAATGCCTGACTGACCTCCGAAACCGACAACCCGCTGCGGGCCACGAGGTCGTCGGCATGTTGCACCGCCTCCATTGTCCAGACGTCGAACAGCTTCTGCTGCGGCTCCGTCAGCGGCGGGTGCAACTTTCTCGGCGGCGTCGGTCGGCGAGTTGGTTCCGTTTTCCGCTCGGTAGGTTTAGGGGCCTCGGCTGCTGGAATCGGCCCGAGCAAGGGAAGGCTGTCGAGCGCTTCGACGATGTCTTGAACGTCCCGCACCAGCGTCGCCCCGTCCCGGATCAGCTTCAGCGTTCCGGCGCTGGCTTCGCTGTCAGCGGGGCCGGGAACGGCAAAAACTTCCCGGCCCTGCTCCATGGCGTGATGAGCGGTCAGCAAGGCCCCACTTCGGTCCCCTGCCTCCACAACCACCACGCCGCGGGACAACCCGCTGATGATGCGGTTGCGTTGCGGAAACATCTGCGGCAAAGGTTCGACATTCATCGGCGATTCGCTGATCAAGGCCCCGAAGCGGGTGATCTCTTCGGCCAGATCGGCATGTTCCGGCGGATAGATTTTTGCCAATCCTCCCGCGAGCACGGCCAGGGTGCGTCCTCCGGCAGCCAAGGCCGCCCGATGGGCAACGGCGTCGATGCCCCGAGCCAGGCCGCTCACCACGGTGTAACCGGCTCGAACCAGACCCTGGGCCAGCCGCTCTGCCATGCGTCGGCCGTAGGGGGTGCAACTGCGGGAACCGACAATCGCTACGGCTCGCTGATCCTCCGCCCGAAGTTCACCGCGAACGTACAGCAGCGTCGGCGGATCGGGGATGCTGCCCAGCGCGGTTGGAAAGTCGTCGTGGCCCTTACGAAGCAGCCGGACGTTGTGTTGCTCGATTAATTCCAGTTCGCTTTCCACGTCCCGATTGCGAAGCGCCTCGGCAATGCGTTCTGCCAGATCGCGGGGCAAACGAGGCACCTGGGCCAACTCGTCTGCGGTCGCTGTGACTACCTTGGTTGCCGAGCCGAAACGGCCCAACAGAGCCGCCGTCAGCCGGGGTCCCAGGCCCGGCAGCAAGTGCAGCGTCAGCAAGGCTCGGGTTTCCTCGTCCAGCCAGGACGGGTTCATGGTTTCGCCACCGGCTCCGTATCGGCCATCAGACTATGCAGTATCCCACGCACTGCCGCTTCTGACACGTTTTCGATCAGTTCGACATGGCCAATCCGTCGCGGCAACACGAACCGCAGCCGACCTGCGACCGCCTTCTTGTCGCTGTGCATGACCCGCAGCAGATCCTCCACCGGCCAAGGCTGAGGCCGGACCGGCAGCCCGAAGCGTCTCAACAAGCGCTCCTGCCGCTGGCCCACGTCCGACGAAACCAATCCCAGCCGCTCGGCTAAGGTCGCCGCACAGACCATGCCCGCCGACACCGCCTCCCCGTGCAGCCACGCCCCATAACCGCCGACCGTCTCGAACGCATGGGCAAAGGTGTGGCCGTAGTTGAGCACCGCTCGCAGTCCCGTCGTTTCCCGCTCGTCCTGCTCGACAATGTCCGCTTTGAGCCGACAACACCGGGCGATGACATGCCGAAGCACGTCGGGCTGCCGAGCCAGCATCGGCTCGACATTGCGTTCCAGATAGGCGAACAATTCGGCGTCGAGAATCACGCCGTACTTGACGACTTCAGCCAACCCGCTGCGGTATTCGCGCTCCGGCAGGGTGGCAAGGAGATCAGTGTCAATCCACACGCCGCAAGGTTGGTGAAACGCCCCGATGAGGTTCTTCGCTTTCGGATGATTAACCCCGGTCTTGCCGCCGACCGAGCTGTCCACCATCGCCAAGAGCGATGTCGGCACCATGAACAGCGGCAGACCCCGAGCGAAAGTCGCCGCCACGAACCCGGCCAGATCGCCGATCACCCCGCCGCCCACGGCAACGATCAGCGACCGCCGATCTGCCTGATGTTCGGCTAAAAAATCGTAAAGCCGAGCCGCGTTGTCCAGCGTCTTTTGCGACTCCCCTGGCGGCAGACAATAACTTTTCGAGTCTAGTCCGCCTGCGGTTAAAGCATCGGCGATGTGGCGTGCATGAACCGCAACATGGTCATCGGTGACGATGAATGCTCGGCTGGAACGACTGCATTGCCGGACGAACTCCGCCAATGCCTCCCCGCTTCCGCTGCCGACGCGGATGGGGTAACTCCGCTCGCCCAATCGCACCGACACGATCTCGGACGCCATGTGCGATTCCAGAAAAAATCCGTCGTTAAAGGGCCTGGATTGTATCATAGCGACAAGGCTTGCCGTTTGTGCCTGTACTCAAGGTTCGTGCCGGGATTCTTGAGCGAGGAACGATCATGGTTTTAAGCCGCGTGTTGTGGATAGTGCTGTTTCTGTGTCTGATTGGAGAACTCGTGAGTTGGAGTGCAAGCAGTACGGCTGGCGTCACTACCAGCGACGCCGCCGCACAGGATTTCATCAACCGCCACGTTGCCCGCGTTCGTCCGCTGGAAATCGCCGTCGGCCTAGCCTGGTGGGAAGCGAACACCACCGGCAGCGATGAGGCCTTCGCCCGCAAAGAGCAAGCCCAGAACCGCCTCGACGCCGCCCTGGCCGATCCGCAGGTCTTCGCTGACCTTAAGCAGCTTCGCACCCAGGGCGGCGTGCAGGATCCGCTCCTGAAACGGCAACTGGACGTGCTCTATTTGCAGTACCTCGAAAAACAGGTCGACCCGGAACTGCTCAAGCAGATCACCGCCAAGGCCAACGCCATCGAGAAAGCCTTCAACGTCTATCGGGCCAGGGTCGGTGATAAAGAGATGACCGACAGCGAAGTTCGCAAGGTGCTGCGGGATTCGCGGGACTCGGCCCAACGAAAAGCGGTCTGGGAAGCCAGCAAGGATGTCGGCAAGGTCGTCGAAGCGGATTTGAAAGAACTGGTCAAGCTCCGCAACCAGGCTGCCCGCAAGCTCGGCTTCCGCGACTACCACCAGATGATGCTGCACCTTGCTGAGCAGGACCAGAACGACGTCCTTCGCCTCTTCGATGAACTCGACACGCTGACCCGACAGCCGTTTTTGCAAATGAAGAAGGAGATCGACGTCCGCTTGGCGGCCTACTGCGGGATTCCCGTGAATGAGTTGCGCCCTTGGCACTACCATGACCCGTTCTTCCAGGAAGCCCCAGCCATTTACGAAACCAGCCTGGACGCGGTATACGCCAAGGTGGACATTCTCGATTTGTGCCGACGCTTCTACGCCGGCATCGGCCTGCCCGTGGACGATGTTCTGGCCCGCAGCGACCTCTACGAACGCAAAGGCAAAAGTCCGCACGCCTTCTGCACTGACATCGACCGCGAAGGCGATGTCCGGGTGCTGGCCAACATCGTCCCCAACGAATACTGGATGGCCACGATGCTGCACGAACTTGGCCATGCCGTGTACACGAGCAAGAACATCCCGCAAACCGTCCCCTATGTCCTCCGCACCGAGTCGCACATCCTGACGACCGAAGGCATCGCCATGTTGTTCGAGCAGTTTTCAAAAAGCGCCGATTGGCTCCAGCAGATGGGCGTCAAAGTGGAAAACCCCGAATCCTTCGACCGCACTGGCCGGCAGATGCGCCGCAACCAGCTCCTCATTTTCTCCCGCTGGTGCCAGGTCATGCTTCGCTTCGAAAAGGCGATGTACGAAAACCCGGATCAGGACCTCAACAAGCTGTGGTGGGATCTGGTCGAAAAGTATCAGGCAGTTGCTCGTCCCGAGGGCCGGAACGCTCCTGACTACGCCAGCAAGATCCACATCGTCAGCGCTCCGTGTTACTATCACAACTACATGATGGGTGAGTTGTTCGCCTGTCAGGTCCACCACACCATCGCCCGAGAAGTGCTGAAGACCACGCCAGACAAGGCCAGCTACGTCGGCCGTAAGGAAGTCGGCGATTTTCTCAAGACCAAGGTCTTCGCTCCAGGTAAAACGCTGGCTTGGAACGCCCTGACGGAACACGCCACCGGCGAAAAGCTCAACGCCAAGGCCTTTGCCGCCGACTTCGCGAAGCCATGACGAGGCTTTCCGTCCAATTTGGCCCGATGTTGTCACCGAAACAGGGCCGCCACACCACGCAGCGAGCCTTCAACCAGGCGAACGACCGGAACTCGGCGGTACTCGGGGATTAAGTTCTCGATCACCTCCGCCGCTCCGCCGGTGAGGATCAGCCGACGAACTGGACCGTCCCGTCCCAGGGCAGTCAGAGCGGACTGATGATGCTTCCGCATTGCCTGCAAGACGGCGGCGAGCAGATCGAGCCGATCCGTCGTCAGGTGAAGGCAGCGAAAACCAGCGCTAGTCGGTTCGATCTCCAGACGATCACCGCCCAGAAAGGGCGGATCAAGAACGACCTCGGATTGACGTTCCAGGACTGAATACAGCGTTTTGCCATAGAACTCCGCGTCGTCCTGCTCCCGGAAGCAGAGCCGGTGGATCCAGTCCAAGGCGACGCCGCCGACGGGATTGTGCGTGACGTGGATGAATGCCTCGCCTACGCCGAGCCGCCGGGTCAGGCGGTTCTCCGACGGCACCGGCCTCGGTGCCAGGGTTGCCAACACCTGCGTTGTTCCGACGACGTGGAGCAGATCGCCTGGACCCACCTCGGCCGCCAGCATGGCGCTGCTCGTGTCGGCTATGCCGAGCTTGACCGGAATCCCGGAGGAGACGCCGAGATGTCGGGCCGCTTCTAAGGTCAGCTGGCCGAGGGTGACATCCCCGGAGACCACGTCCGGAAGCCAATTCAGATCCACTTTCAGGTAATTGCACCAACGCGGGGACCATTGGCCCGTCGTCATCGTGTCGAACAGCCCGGTGAAACTGGCATTGCCCGGATCGAAGGCGGTGCGGCTTGTAAACCGCAGAGCGAGCCAACTGTTGAGATGGAGAAACCGCCGAATGCGAGGGCGAAGTTCGGGCCGGTGTCTCAGGAGCCAGGCGCAGCCGATGCCGCTCATGCCTCCGGGCAGCGGCTTGTTTCCCGTGCTACGAAGAAAATCCGCACCGGCCTCCCGCCATACCTCCCGGGCCAGGGGCCGAGCCCGACGGTCCAGATGCGTGATGATCGGTGTCAAAGGCGTGTCACAGTCATCGAGCAAAAGCCAAGCCGGGGTCAGGCAGGAGAGGCCGACGCCTTCCACCCGGTCGTCAGAGACCGCGGCACGACAGGCCTCGCCGACAGCGCTCCAGACCGCTTCGGGATCGAGCACGGCAGCGTCGGCTTCGGGGAGTTCCAGATGCAAGGCCGCACGTCCAATCGGACCGGAAATGGCGAAATCGCCGACCCGAACGATGGCGGCCTTGACCGACGAGGTGCCTACGTCAATTGCCAGGATGTTCACGTTTTGCACTCTGCCAGTCGGCTTGACGGTTCTTGCCATCACGCGGATCATGAACTTAGCGGTTCGCTTCGCTGCCGTCCACCTGGGCCAATCCAGACAGCATGTCCGTGGGAGAATCTGATGCGCAGCTACGCCATCGTCATCATGCTTGTGATCGTGGCGGTCGCGGTTGCCGTCGGATACTTCCTGTTCGGCTCTTTTAGCGATGCCATGCCGGAGGAGGATCAGGAGATCGCCTGGATCTACCCCGCCACCAGCGGCATGAGTTGGGACCAGTTCGTCCGCGGGGTGCTCCGGTACGAGGGAAGCCCCGAAGGTCAGGCCATTGGCCTGCGGGTAAACTACCAGCGGGCCTATCTCGACCAGACTTCCGCCGTTCCCGAATTGGTGCTGAGCCGTGCCGACTCCGAGGACCGCCTCCACATCCGCTGGTACAAGCTGACCAGCGAGACGGACGCGGCCTATTGGGTCCAGCGATTCTCGCGGATGAAGAAGCCGCCGCTGGCCATCCTTGGCGGCAGCACCAGCGACCGGGCCAAGGACTTTGCGTTGGCCTTGCAGAAGGCCCGAGAGAAATCGGCCAGACCCATGCCGCTGCTTCTAATCACCACCGCCACCGCCGACCGCGTCCATCTGCTCGATGAGGCCGATGAAGGCCCGGAACT
>JANWWR010000193.1 GCA_025055835.1 Gemmatales bacterium
ACCTTCTGGACAGCGGCGGTTCGGCGGGTACACTGCTCAGCTGAGTTGAGGCTTGTCGAAAGCGATGGGGGTCTTTAGAATGCCATCAATGGCATTTGAAGGACACTGATGGGTTTCGACCATGGCCTACATGATCGATGCGGTATCACGGGTGACGGGGGCCACGATCAAGCAGTTGATCCACTGGGATCGCACGGGGCTGGTACAACCCTCGGTGGCCCAGGCGGCAGGCAAAGGCTCGCGGCGGCTCTACTCGTTCCTGGACGTTCTGGCGATCAAGACGGCCGTGACGCTGCGGCGGGAAGGGATCAGCCTGGGCAAGGTGAAACGCTGTCTGAAGTTCCTGAGGGAGCACCACCCGGACGTGGAGCAGCCGTTGGCTTCGCTCAACCTCGTGACGGACGGCTCGACGGTCTTTCTGATCAGCGACGATCCCGGCCGGGCCGTCCAGGACCGCAAGATCGTGGACACGCTGGCCGGTGGCCAGCTGCTGTTCATGGTTCCGATCGGCCGCATTGCCTGTGAGGCGCGGCGGGAGATCGCCCGCTTCGCTCCGGAGGCAGCGGCTGAAAGCACGGGATCGGCTCCCCTGCCGGCCCGGACTTCGCAACGTCGGATTCGTTCCGCCCGGAAAGGCGTCCGAGCGGGGTAATTGGATGGATGGCTTCTCGATCCAGTGATGGGGGAGAACTGTGGTTAGCGCAATCGCTGAGTACACGCTTGCGGAATTGATCCTCCTGGCCGCCAAAAAACTCCAGGACCAGGGTCAATCTCCCTTCAGCGCCGAGGACCTGATCGTGGCTTCCTGGCGCGAGAATCCCAAGGCCTTCGGCCTCAAGGGATACGCCGAGCAGTATCCCGACTCGAATCGTGTGCTTGCGAGCATCATGGGAGAGCGCGGCCTGGCACGGAAAGGGTGGCTGGCCAAGATGGGCCAGAAGCTGTACACCCTCTCGCCCGAAGGGCAACGGGTCGTCAAGCGGCTCCTGGAAGGCGATGGCGAGGACGAGGAAGAGGCTCAAGAACAGGCTCACGCCCAGCGCCTTCCCCGCGAGCAGGAGAAGGTTCTGATCCATCTGCTCGACTCGTCGGCTCGTCGGAAGATGGATGAAGGCAAGGCCTACGAACTCAGTTTCGCCGATGCCTGCCGTTTCTGGTCCATCACCGACAACCTCTCCGCCGACGCCCTCGACGCCCAACTGAACAAAGTCGAAAGCGTCCTTTCCCACGGAGAGCGGGCGGCGGCCAAAGGCCCGATCTTGATCGGGCATCGGGAAGTCACTCGTTCCGACATGGAAACCCTGCGGAACTGTCACGAGTATCTTCAGGAGCGGTTTGAGCGACATCTCATGCTGCTGCGTTCCCGGGCAAAGTAACGCGACGAACAGACTCGCAGAGCGGGAACGCTGAATGCGCGCCGAAACCGATGTCATCGGCCCGTCCCTGTCGCGGCGGATGCATTGGTTTCGGTGCGTTTTTTCTTGCCGACGATCAGGCAGCGGCCGGTTTGACGAAGCGGAAGCGGGACCCGGCGACGTAGTCCGGATTAATCTCGATGCTTAGCCAGCGTCGGCCCAGCGATTCGGCGACCCAGCCGGTGACGTTGCTGCCAGCGAAGGGATCGACGACCAGCTGCCCTTCCCGCGTCAGAAAGCGAATGAAAAACTCGGGCACCTCCCGAGGAAAACGGGCTGGGTGAATCGGCAGGCCAGCTTCCCGGCAGCGGACAAAGTAATCGTCCCGGGAACAGGTGTTGGGCACGATCAGCAGGTTGGGCGGGATCGCTCCGCCGTTGTCCTTGCGGAACCACTTGGAGATGGCGTGTTCCGAAGGCCGTTTTTTCGGCTTGTAGCCGTGCTCCAGCAGGCGGCACATGGATGGACTGTAGGGCCGGAGCACGCGGCGGTTATCAGCCTCGGGATGTTCGGTGCGGGAAAGCCACCAGAGGTGATTGACGGCGTCCTTGACGCGGCAGCGTCGGATCGTCACCCACTCGGCCGGTGTCGGCAGCTTCGAGGGATTGAACCAGTAGAAGTCCTGGGCGAAGTGAAACAGCGAAGTCAGGCGCAGGAGAAGTTGGTAGGGCAGGGTCGAACGGGTCGGTGAACCGGCCTGCCAGGCACCACCAAGTTCCAGCACGAAGCTGCCGTCGTCCCGCAAGATGCGGTGAATCTGCTGGGCGAAAGGCCAGAACCAGTCGAGATACTCCGCCGCGGTTACATTGCCGTAGGCCTTCTGGCGGCGGAGAGCGAACGGCGGCGAGGTGAGCACGAGGGACACCGACCGCTCGGGCAACCCGGCCAGAAGCTCGAGAGAATCGCCGACAAAGGCGCTTCCCAGGGCCGTCCGGTACGCTGGCTTGGGCAAAGCGGCGTGAGCCATACCCGCCAAAGTTCCCCCTTCTTACACTGCAAGCAGGCGGCGGGTGATGCCCGGAATCGCTCCGAAATTCAAGGCCAATCTGTATGCGAGTCATTCCCGTGCTGGATGTCCAAGGCGGCGTGGCGGTGCATGCCGTGGCGGGTCGGCGGCACGAGTATCGGCCCCTGACAAGCCGATTGACATCCGCGACCGATCCCGTCGAGGTGGCCCGTGCTTTCCGTGCTCATCTGGCTTGCCCGGAACTCTACCTCGCCGATCTCGACGCCATCTGCCGCGGCTATCGCAACCCATTTCTTTACCAATCTTTGGTGGAGATCGGTTTGTCGCTCTGGCTCGACGCCGGGGTGCGGTCAGCGGAGGATGCCGTGGAATTGGCGGCTTTACCGCTGGCTAAGATTGTCCTGGGCTTGGAGACGCTGCGTGGTCCCGAAGTCGTCGCCGAGATCGCTGGCCGATTCGATTGGGATCGGCTCGTGTTCTCCCTCGATCTGCGTAACGGCGAACCGATCTGCTCGCCGACGTGGCCCACGAGGGATGCTTTGGAAATTCTTTCGCTGGTGCGGCGGTTCGGCATTGAAACAGTGATTCTGCTTGATCTGGCCCGGGTCGGCACGGGGAGCGGGTTCGGCACGGAGACGTTGTGCCGAAACGCAAGGCAATGCTGGCCGAATCTGCACATCGTGCTCGGCGGCGGCATTCGCGGCCCGGAAGATTTGAAGCGAGCCAAAGAGTGCGGAGCCGATGCCGTTTTGGTCGCCTCGGCCTTGCATGACGGACGCTTGACCCGAGCAGACCTCGAAGCGGTCTCACGCAGTTCCTGAAGCGGTCGGCTCGGGACGCCACTCGTACACAGCGGACTGGCCGGGAGCCTCCTCCACTTCCACGCGAAGGGACTCGGGAACAAAGCCGTACTGCTCCGCCAGGACCGAGCGGAGCCTCCCGGCGAGGTAACCGGCCAGTTCCTCCGCCGTCGTGTTGGCGATCGGCAGAAGCACGCAGTCTTCGCGGGGAAAGACCCAGCGGCGTTGGCGATAGGATGCCGTCACTTCGTTTGCCGTGCTTTCAATCCGGATGTGCGGATTGCGGAGCGGAAGCAACATGCGGTGGTCGAGTTCCTCGACGAGGGCCCGTGTGAGCCGCTTCAGGGCGATGAAGTCGAAGACGTAGCGGTTTTCGTCCAGCGGCCCGGTCACTTCCACGCCGACGCGGTAGTTGTGGCCGTGCAGCCGCTCGCACTTGTCGCCTTCGTAGCTGATGAAATGGCCCGAACAGAAAACAAGCTGTTCTTTGACGATGCGGACGGTGAAGCGTTCTGACATGGTGAACTTTCCCGCGTCAGTGAAGTCGAATGCGTCCCGAAAAGAAGCCGGCCGGATGCGGAAACTGCATCGTACCCTCACGGAGGACGACGAACAAGCAAGCGGCAACCAGATCGGCGGTCGTACCCGGATTTCGGCTGTGGCCGTCGGCCCTGAGCCAGGCGTCGAAACGGACGAGGGCTTCCTGAGCGGCCCCGGCGTCCGGCCAACCCTGCCGAAGAATGTCCTTAGCCATTTGCGAAGCTGTTTCCGCCTCGTGGAGGCCGCGTTTGCGAGTAATCAAGGTGTCGGGATGCTCGGCCAGCAGACGCAGGAAGCAGCCGACGATCGCCTCTTCCAGAGGCCGTTCTTCGGACAGGTAGCCAAGCAACGCGGGGACGCCGAGGCCGAAGACTTCGGCAAAGCCGTTTGCGTATTGCCGGGCGATCATGTCTCGCTCCTTGGCCAGGGCCATGATCTCCCGCAAGGGAAGCGAGGGCCTGTCGGATACGTCTTGAGCGTCGGCTCGTCCCAGACCGCCGGGTCGGGCCAGGCGGATCGCCTCGAAGACGGCTTCCGAGTCAGCCAAGGTCAGCTGGTGGAGAATTAGCGGAAGTCCTTCCTGGAAGGATTGTTCCCGGGGCACGGCGGCCAGCGGAGCAAGCAGAAGGAAGGTGCCGAGGTGGGTGTTTGTTCTCACCACAGCCAGCGAGCGGCCGACCGCTTCGAGAACCGTCTTGCCGACGCCTGACTTGGGGGCATGATCGAAGACGGGACAGGCGACGGCGGCGCTGAGGAGGAAATCCGTCAAAGACGCGTCGGCAAAGTCGCGGTGGCGGTGAACGTTGCCCGGTTTGCGGGCCAGAACCTCCAGAACGCAGGCCAGCTGAGCACAAAGAGCGGGGGAGTAATCCGAGCTTTGCGTAACAGGTCGCTCCACAACGGCCGGGACGTCAGGGACTGCTGGCAGGGCTGGAGCCATCCGTCCGCTTGAGAAACTGGACTTTCTTGATGCCGACCCCGGCAGCGGCGTCGATGATCGCCACCACGGTTTCCCATTCCACGCCTTGAGCGTCGATCAGCAATTCGAGTTTGCGGGTGTCGCGGACGTGGCTGTCGAGATAGGTTTGCAGGTCCTCGATGGGCACCGGCTTGTCTTCCAGCTTCACCACGGTCTTGCCTCCCTCCTTGTAGGCCTTGACCATGATGGTCGAGCTGATGATGTCCTCCATTTTGACCTTGCGGATGTTGCCGACGCGCTCCGCCTTGCTCTGGGGAATGTCGAGCACCTTTTCGAGGATGCTCATGGTCGTGGCGAGGATGAAGAAGACGAGCAGCACCAGGCAGACGTCAATAAGGGGGTTCATGTCGATGCGCTGCTCATCGGCGTCTTCCTCCTCAATCACGCGGTTGCGGGCCTCTTCGATCTCGGCCACGATTTCCTGGAACTTGGGATGGCTTTCGATGGGAGTCCAGCGGGTATCGCCGGGGCCGAAGACCTCGTCGGAGGTGTCGAACTTGTCGTCGGCCAAACCTTCGACGATCTGGGCCATGCTCAGGCCGCTTATGAACTGAGGCGATCCGGCGTGGCGCAATTTCCAACTCATAGGCTACCCGCTTCACTCCGACGGCGCGGAACTGCCGCCCGTCTTGGCCTGGACCTTGCCCTGACTGACGATGCCGAACTTCTGAAGCTCGATGGTCACGTCCTGCACTTTTTCGTAAGGCACCTTGGCTCCGGCAGTGATAATCGCCCGGGTCGGTGACGGCCTTGCTCGGGGAATTTCTTCCTGAAGGATGCGATAGAACTGCTGCTCGGTGTACGGCTCCTCGTACTTCTCGCCAAAGTAGTACTCGAGCTTGCCGCCACCCACGTCCTTGATGCCGACGTGGATCACGCCGTAACTGTCGATGGCCAGCGTATTGGCTGCCTTCGGACTGTCGATCGGCGACATGGTGAGCAGGTTCTGGGCCGTCATCATGAAGAACACCAGCAGGACCATGCTGATGTCAATGAGCGGGATCATGTCCACGTCGTCGTCCTCGGCCTCGGCCTTTTTCGGCTCGAAGTCGAGTTCGATGTCCTTGAGGGCCTCGGCCTTGTCCTCGATGCGGACCGGTTCGGGTTTGGGCAAGTAGGCAGCCAGGAGGGGATTTTCGGCCAGTCGCTGCCAGGTGGTAGTCCCCGTGAGGCGAACCCGGTCGCCTTCAAGGAGTCGGCCTTCCGTCACCCAGTTGCCGACCACGGTGTACGGAACCTTGCGATAAACCAGGTTCCGATCCGTGATCCAGACATCGAAGAACGTCGCTTGATCGGTAATCGCAGACACAGGTGCAGGCCCTTGCAAGTGTCACCTCAGCGAAGCAACGCCAAGGGACGGTACGGTTCGACGAATCGATGTGGTTCGGCTTAGCGTCCCGGAACGGTTCCAGCCGCCGGAGCACCGACGGGCCGTGCCGGCACAGCTTGGGCCGCAGCCGTCGGCTGAGCCGGGCGATCCTTCATGTTCTGGAGCAGAAGGATCAGCTTCTGCCCAGCACTTTTCATCTTGATCTCGTACTTGTGAATCCACGCCTTGAACATGACGTGCATGAACACCAGCGGAATGGCGGTCAAGATGCCCAGGGCGGTCGCGAACAAAGCCAGACCGATTTCCTGGCTGGCCTTGCCTTGGGCCGCCCCACCTTCCGCCTTGCCCAGTTCCTGGAAGGTGCCGATCATCGAGATGACCGTGCCCAACAGGCCGACCATCGTGGAAATCTTGGCGATGCCCAGGATCGGGGCCAGGAGGAAGTTGAAATCGGGAATGATCTCCAGTTCCATGACCGAGGCCATGGCCCGCTTGGAGGCGGCCATGCCGTTCTTCCAGTTCTCCAGCCCGGCGACGAAAAGTTTCCGCGGAATGACCTCGGATTCGGGCTGGGCCTTGCAGAACTTCAAGGCTCCTTCGATGCCCTCCTTCTGCAAAACTTCCTGAAAACGCGGCAGGAAGAGGTTGAGATCGGTCTTGGCGTTATGGTTGAGCAGCAGCCGCCAGATGACCATGACGCCAGCTGCCAGCATCATGCCGAACATCGGTATGGCGAAGAACCAGTGGTGCGTGACGAAATGGATAAAGGCTTCCATGAGGTTTCACCCTAAGCCCACGAAAAACGGGAATGCCTTCGCACGGAAAGGCCACAACCTTACTTAAACGAACCTACGCGGTTTTTGCAACAGGGTTGCAGAGGAATTGTACCAGGGAGGAACGGGGCCGGACCAGCGGCAGACCCGAGACGAGTCAAACCAGCCGAAAAAAAGCGATCGGAGGGAGCTTATCTCGAAACCGTCGCCCAGTCAGCCTCGAGATCCCAGCATCCCTCCGATCAACTCTGATTCTACACGGTTTCTGAACCAAGGCAAGTAGCTGAAGACCAGATCCAACGGAAAGTCGCTGGAGGAGAGTTGGCGGTGGCTCCGAAGGTTGTTGGAAGCGGCCGATCCGGGTGCTAAACTTGGCATAATTCCTACAACCCGTCCGGACAGGGAGAGTTCCATGCCGCCTCGTCGCCGACACCGCCCGAGTTCCTTGCAGATCGAAGCTCTGGAAGACCGCTGTCTGCTGACTGGCACCATCACCTTCGACGCCGCGACGGGTTTCCTCACCATCACCGGAACCGACCAGGGCGACCGAGCCTACGTCCGCATCGTGGACGGGCAGCTGCGGGCCACGCTCACGAATCGAGCCGATGACACCGTGCTGGCGGAACAAGACGTCAATCCGGCCCAGGTGCGGCGGATCGTCTTCGAGGGCGGCGACGGCGACGACATTTTCATCAACGACTCGGCCATCCGGGCCGTCGCCAACGGCGGACCGGGCAACGACTACCTCGAAGGCGGCGACGCCAACGACAAGCTGACAGGCGGACCGGGCAACGACATCCTCATCGGCTTCAAGGGCAAGGACAAGCTTTTCGGAGAGGCCGGCGAGGACCAACTCTTCGGCATGCAGGGCAAGGACCAGCTTGAAGGCGGAGCGGACAACGATTCCCTGTACGGCGGCAGAGGCATTGATACGCTCACCGACGCCCTCGGCACCAATCTGCTCGATCAGTTCACCGACGGCGAATTGCGAACCCTCTACGTGCCTTTCGGCAGCACGAAACTGGCCGCCTATTTCGCCTCGGATGGAAGCAACAACCTGTCCGAGCTGGAGCAGCGGGTCTTTGAACTGATCAACCAGGAGCGGACCAGCCGCGGACTGGCGGCGTTGACCTTGAACTCCAGGCTGATCTCGGCGGCCCAGCATCACGCCACCAACATGGCCCGGTTCGACCGGCTGGCCCATTCGATTCCCGAGGCGGACCTGCCCAATCTCATCGACCGGATCAATTTCTACCGCTACAACTACCGCGCCGCCGGCGAAACCATCGCCTTCGGCTATCCTGGCGCTCGAGACGTCGTCAACGCCTGGATGAACTCGGAAGGCCACCGCAACATCATTTTGACCGCCACCTACACGCAGGTCGGTGTCGGCGTCCGCAACAACCGCCAGGGCCGACCGTATTATTGTCTGGTGTTCGGTCAGCCGTTGTGAGCAGCTTTGGGTCGCCGTGGAGCCGATGTCCTATCCGATCACGATCATTGTCCGTCATCCCAACGAGAAGCCGGTGAAATGCTCCGTCTGGCCGCTTCGTCACCGAAGCGATCTGCTGTTCCTCGAATACCCGCCGACGCAAATGCCGGATCTGAGCGGTTATGTAAGGCTCGATCCGTCGGGCCTGCCGCTGTCACAAGCGGACGCCGACAAGGGATTGCTTCTGCTGGACGGCAGTTGGCGGTGGGCTGAGGTCATGACCAAGCGATTCAGCCATGTTCCGGCGCGGTCGCTGGTCGGCATCCGGACGGCCTATCCGCGGGCGTCCAAGACCTATCCCGATCCCGAAGGCGGTCTGGCGACGGTGGAAGCGCTGTATGCCGCGCTCCGCATGCTCGGTCGGCCCACCGAAGGACTTCTGGACCACTATTACTGGGCGGAGGAGTTTCAGCGGCTCAACAAGGACCTGTTCGACGGGTCGTTTCCGTGATGGCGTGCTTCACGGCAGTTCGACTTCGCGGATGACGGCTTCTTCGTTGCATACGGGGAAGGACGGGCAGCGAACGCACTCGCCCCAGATGAAGCGAGGCAGTTTCTCCTTGGCGATGCGACGGTAGCCGAGCCTCTCGAAGAAGGCTGGTGCCGTGGTGAGGGCGAAAAGGTTCTTGACCCGGACGCGCTGCATGTCCTCATAGCACGCCTGGCACAGAGCAGCCCCGATGCCGCGACCCTGGTAGGCGTCAGCCACGGCGAGGCCCTTCAACTCGGCGAGATCCGACCAGAAAATGTGCGTCGAGGCGCAGCCGACCACTTGGCCATCCCATTCGCAGACGAAATAGGAACGCAGCGTGGCGTACAGTTCATCCAAGGGTCGCAGCACCATTTTGCCGCGTTCGGCGTGGGTCTTGATCAGGCCGTGGATGGCGGGTACGTCGGCGACGGTGGCGGGGCGGATCAGCAATTCAGGACTCCGCGAACTACAAAACCGCCTGGGTCAGGCCTCGGGAGGCAGACACCTCCCGCTTGCCGAGGACAGGCGGTTTCTTCATTTCGATTGGTCGGTATTCATTCGGAACGGTGGTCCCACTCCAGGACATCCGGCGGCTGCTGTGGCGGTTTCCGGGTCAGGCGATAGGCTGCCGTGCCGAAGGTGATCAGAATTCCAGCCGGAACCGCCAGCATGAACAGCACGCTGTACGAATAGGCGTAGGCCGGGTTCCAGGCCAGGCTTTCCGAGTCCGTGTCGTTTTCCTCTTTCTGCGATGCCAGGGCTTCCTTGCAACCGGGGCAAGCCAAGGCACGCGCGGGCTCAAGGAAAAGCCAACCCGTCCACAAACTCAGGGCCAGGACGAACGCAAAGAATCGCTTCATGCCGTCAGATTACTCCATTTCTGCGGGTCCGCCAAGGGTCGGCTCAGGGTTCCTCGACGACGGGCGGATCGAGCCGGGCCGGCGGAGGCAGCACGGGCAGCGGCTGCTGCCCCTCCGACGGGGGACCGCCGGGCGGCGCGGCCGGGACGATCATCCGGGCCCGTTCCCGCTGCAAGCTGGCCCGCTCCAGCAGATTCTCCGCTGGAACCACCAGGGCGGGTTGCAGTTGGTAGGTGAACACGCGGCGGTCATGGATGTGCCACGGAATCAGGTTTTCGCTGACGAAATCGAGCGGCCACCACTGGTACCAGGGGGCTGGCACGGACTGGCGAATCAGGGCCGGTTCGTAGCCGTCCCGCAGCAGCGTGATTTCGTAGTCGCCGTAATAGGTGAACAACTTGCTGGGCACATCGACGGGGGCCGCTCCGATCTCTTTGCCGTTAACGATGACAGCGGCTCCGGGCGGATCGGTGACGATGGTCATTCGCCTTTCGACGCAACCGACCAGGAGCACAGTCGCTAACAATCCCGCCATTCGTGCAAGTTGCGGCATCACCTTTTTTGGCCCCGTCCGCTTCTATCAGAAGATGGCCGCATATCGCACTCGGCGTATCGCCGTCAAGATCAAGCCAATCGTGGCGGGCAAGTGTCTTCACGATCATGGCGAGCGGACGGCGTTATCTTCATCATGGCGAGCGGACGGCGTAAGCCGTCCGGTAACACGGGGGGCTGACGCCCCCCGCTCGGACACTTTTCTTCGCTCGCGCGGAGGCACGGGGGGGCTGACGCCCCCCGCTCAGGGAGCTTTCTACGCTCCTTGGTGCGAGACGCTCTGGACGAACCGCTTCTACCCGCTTTATACTCCGTCACCCCGACTCCTTTCGGGAGGACCCGTCCCCACGACGTTTGGAGGACTCTGCCATGATCCGAACCCTGTTTGCCCTGACTCTCGTGGTGTCCTTGGGTTTCGCATCTTTCAGCCAGAATAAGCAGGACCAGAGTGACCCGGTTTCCGCCCAGGCTGTGCTCAAGAAGCGACAGACCGGCACCGATGGCAAGGAAACTTGGAGCGTCGAGGTCGTGCTGGAAATCGAGAAAGGCTGGCACATCTACGCCAACCCGGCTGGCGACGAGGTCTTCGTACCCACGGTTGTCACCGTCGGCGGCATCGCCAAGGACGACGTGGAAGTCGCCTATCCGAAAGGCATCGTTCATCGGGACGAGACGATTCAGGTCGTCGCCTACCACTACGAGGGCAAGACGGTGATTCCCGTGACCGTGCGGCGTCCGTTGGTCAACGGCAAGCCCGATCCGCAGCCGCTGGAAATCACGGTACGGTACCAGGCGTGCAGCGATCTGCGCTGCCTGGCTCCGAAGACCGTCAAGCTGACGGTCTCCCCCGCGAAGTGATTCTTTGCGACCACCCTAGATCGCCGCCTGTTGCCGGGCGTGTTTCTTCCGCTCCGACTCCTTGAGATGGATCTTGCGGAGCCGGACCGACTTCGGCGTGATTTCCACGTACTCATCGTCCTCGATGTATTCGAGGGCGAGTTCCAGCGACATTCGCCGCGGGGCCTTGATCGGCACGGTCTTCTCCGCCGTGGAAGCGCGGATGTTCGTCAGTTTCTTTTCTCGGCAGATGTTGACAGGCAGATCATTGTCCCGGCAATGTTCGCCGACGATCTGGCCTTCGTACACCTGCTCCCCCGGAGCGACGAAGAGCACTCCCCGCTCTTGAAGGTTCTCAATGGCGTAGGCGGTGGCCATGCCGGTTTCAGTCGAAACCATGACGCCGTTGGGCCGCTCCGCCACCGTGCCGCGGAAGGGTTGATAGTCGTAAAACGTGTGGTGCATGATGGCCAGCCCGCTGGTGGCGGTCATCAGCCGCGTACGCAGGCCGATCAGGCCCCGTGCCGGGATGGTGAACTCCAGGTGCGTCATCTCGCCGCGGGATTCCATCTTGACGCACTCCGCCTTGCGATTGCCCACGACCTCCATGACCGGGCCTACGGAGCTGGACGGCACATCGATGACGAGATATTCCACCGGCTCCATCTTCTGGCCGTCGATCTCCCGGACGATCACCCGCGGCTTGCCGACGGACAGTTCGTAGCCCTCCCGCCGCATGTTTTCGAGCAGGATTCCCAAATGCAGCAGGCCTCGGCCAGAGACGTTGAACTCGTCCGGCTTGCCTTCGACGGGACTGACTCGGAGGGCCACGTTGCGTTCCAGTTCCTTGAACAGTCGTTCCCGCAATTGTCGGCCGGTGACGTAAGTACCTTCCTGACCGGAGAAGGGCGAATCGTTGATGCGGAAGAGCATGGTCAGGGTCGGCTCATCGACGCGGATCGGCGGCAGGGCCGCGGGCTGCTCCGGGTCGGCGATGGTGTCCCCGATCTCGACGGACTCCAGACCGACGACGGCGCAGATGTCCCCGGCCTGGATTTCATCCGTTTCCTTCCGGCCCAATCGGTCGAACTCGAACAGTTGGCGAATGACGCCCTCGGTCCGTCTGTCGTTGCGGCCCAGGACCAGGACCCGCTGGCCTTTGCGGATCCGGCCAGCAAAGACCCGGCCGACGGCGATCCGGCCGACGTACTCGCTGTGGTCCAAATTGGTCACGAGCATCTGGAGCGGGGCATCCACGTCCACGTCAGGCACCGGCACATGCCGCAGGATCGTCTCGAAGAGCGGACGCAGATCGGTGGACGGATCGTGGAGTTCCCGCTTGGCGATGCCGTTGCGGCCCGAGGCATAGATGATCGGGAAATCCAGCGTTTCGTCATCGGCCCCGAGTTCCACGAACAGATCGAAGACCTCGTTGAGCACGTCGTTCGGCCGGGCGTCGGAGCGGTCGATCTTGTTGATGACGACGATGGGCCGAAGTTTGCACTCGAACGCCTTGCGGAGGACGAAGCGGGTTTGCGGCAGCGGTCCCTCGGCGGCATCGACGAGGAGCAGCGCCCCATCGGCCATTTTCAGCACCCGCTCCACCTCGCCGCCGAAGTCGGCGTGGCCGGGCGTGTCGATGATGTTGATCTTCACGCCGTCCAACTGAAGTGCGATGTTCTTGGCCAGGATGGTGATGCCGCGCTCCCGTTCCAGGTCGTTGGAGTCGAGAATGAGGCCGTGCTGCCCGCCCATGAGCCGGTCCAGTTCCTCCATGCGGAACAGGCCGGACTGACGGAGCATCATGTCCACCAGGGTTGTTTTGCCGTGGTCTACGTGGGCGATGATGGCCACGTTGCGAAGGTCAGACCGTTTCATGCGGTTTGGATTTCTCGGGAAACTCAAGAGAGAACCGACACGCCGCCGATCCTGCCAGCGGCAGGGGAATTATATGGCCCTCGAAAGGCCAAATGAGACTGGCTTGCGCAACCTCGAACGCCAAGGAACGGACACGCCGGGTCCGAATCTCCTTCGGCAATTGCGTTTGACCGGCGACGCGGGGCACCGTAGATTGAGGCATATGGCCGTCATTCGCCTCATCCTCTGCCTGCCGACGCTGGCGTGGCTTCTGCTCGTCCCGCCGGGGATGTGCTTTTGCGAAGTCGCGGCCCTGGTCGGTCTGCCACGGGCATGTCAAGGCCCGGCTTCGACCGACTTCGGACATCCTGACTCCGAGAAGGACCACGAACACTCCTGTCCGAAGGTCAAGGATCCGACCGGCATTCCGCCTCATTCCCACAACTCTCCCATGCCGGTTCTGACGGCCTCGGCCAGCGACGGCGTGCTTTCCGTGCTGGCGGCCGTCCTGGCTCCGGTTCGACCCGCCGATCCCGACCCGGGCGGCTGGTTTGCCTTGCCTCGCCATCTGATACTGCGCGCCTGGCGCAATTAACCCCGCCAACTTTGTGCTCTGCGAGTTGCGTCCCGCACGTCGTTTCGGCTTCGACGTGGGTTTCTGATCATCTACAATTCGCCGGATCGTTCCGGGAGTGATTTCATGCTTCGCTACACCGTTTACACGGCAATTATCGTGGCCGTCCTGGTCGTTGTCGCCGGACTGTTCACGTTCGACCTCTGGAAAGAGCAGGCGCTGGAGGCGTTCGGATGGACCGAGGAACCGGCGCCGGAAGCGCCTCACGACCATCATCACGCCGACGCGGTGCGGCTCAGTCCCCAGGCGCGGGCCAACCTGGGTCTGCGCATCGAGCCGCTCAGGGTGAGCAACTACTGGCGGACGCTCCAGATGCCGGGCACGATCATCGACCGGCCCGGGGAGAGCGACCGCGGCGTACCGGCTCCCGTGGCCGGGGTCGTTGTCCAGCTCTTCGCTCGACAGGGCGATCAAGTGCGGCCCGGCGATCCGCTCCTGGTGCTGCGGTTGACCAGCGAAGCGCTTCAGAACAGCCAGACCGAGCTGCTGAAGCTCACCAAGGAGCTTGAGATCAACAAGGCGGAAATCGCTCGCTACAGCTCACCCGATCTCAAGGCCATCAATCCGGGAAGGCTGATCGAACTGGAGTACCAGCGGCGTCGGCTGGAAGCAGGCATCTATGCCCAGCGGCAAGACCTGGCAGCTCGTGGACTGACGCCCGAGCAGATCGACCAGGTCGCCACCGGGCAATTTCTTCGGGAAATGACCGTGCAGGCCCCCGGGCAGCCCAGTCTGGCCGAGCCTCCGGTTTACGATGTCGAGGAACTTCGTGTCAAGCTCGGCGATCAGGTCCAGGCCGGGGACACGCTCTGCATTCTGGCCGACCATCGGCTGCTCTACGTCGAGGGCCGAGCCTTGGCCCAGGAGATCAGCCTGCTGGAAGAGGTGGCTCGGGAACGCCGTCCGGTGCGCGTCGAGATGCTGACCGGGCCGGTCGGAACGGCAAGCCAGCCGAACATCGAGCTGCCCATCCATTTCATCGCCAACAAGCTTGACGCCCAGAGCCATTCCCTGCGGTTTTACTTGCTCCTGCCCAACGTGCCGCTGAGCGAGCCGGTCGCCAAGGTCGCTTCCGCCAGTCCGATGGCCGGGCAGCCGTCCACGGAACGGCGGGTGCTTTGGCGGTATCGTCCTGGTCAGCAGGTGCGGCTGTTCGTGCCGGTGGAAGAATTCCGCGACAAGTTCGTGCTCCCGGCCGGGGCCGTCATCCGCGAGGGTTCGGAGGCCTATGTCTTCCGGGCCAATGGCGATCTGCTGGAACGTCGCAGCGTCCATGTGCTCTACCAGGACCGCCTGACCGCAGTCTTGGAACCGGAAACCAGCGACGTCAGCGTCGGCAATTATGTGGCAATGAACGCGGCGGCGGCTCTCAACCGAGCCTTGAAGGCTCAGGCGGAGGGCGAGGGCCACGGTCATCACCATCACGATCACTAGCGCCATCCCCGGGACGATGCCATGCTCAACGCCCTGATCCGACTCAGCCTCCGCTATCGCACCTTGGTGGCGTTTTTGGCTCTGGCGACGCTCGTGTACGGCAGCTACACGGCAGCGACGCTGCCCATTGACGTGTTGCCGGATTTGGACCGGCCCCGCGTCGTGGTGCTGACCGAGGCCCACGGCATGTCGCCGGAAGACGTGGAGACGATGATCAGCTTCCCGCTCGAAGCGGCCATGCTCGGAGCTTCCGGCGTGGAGTCCGTCCGCAGCTCTTCCGGCATGGGCTTGTCCGTCGTCTATGTGGATTTCGGTTTCGAGGTGGAGATTCGACAAGCCCGGCAGACGGTGCAGGAACGCTTGACCGCAGTGCAAGGCAGTCTGCCGCCGGGCATTCGTCCGCAGATGGCTCCGGTCAGCTCGCTCATGGGCCAGATCATGATCGCCGGCATGCACCGCCGGGGAACCCGGACCACCGATCACGACGACATGGAACTTCGCACCCTGGCCGATTGGGTGGTCCGCCCACGCCTCATGCAGGTGCCCGGCGTTGCCCAGGTCATCACCATGGGCGGCGGCCGCAAGCAGTACCAGGTGCTCATCGACCCCCTGGCTCTTCAGGCCTACGGAGCGACGCTCGAAGATGTTCACACCGCCTTGGCCCGCAGCAATCTCAACACCAGCGGTGGGTTCACGGAGCGGGACGAACGGGAGCTGGTCATCCGCATTCTCGGCCGTCTCGGTCCCGACCCCGCCAAGGTCATCTCCGAATTGCTCGAAACGCCGATCCAGTCCACGGGTCTGCGGCCCGTTTTGCTCGGCCAGGTGGCCCGGGTCGTCGAGGCCCCGGCGGTTAAACGCGGCGATGCCGGAGTGGACGGCGAACCAGCCGTCGCCCTGATGATCACGAAACAACCGCACGCCGACACCCGCGCCGTCACCGACGCCGTCCTTCGCGCCTTGGAGGAATTGCGGCCTTCGCTGCCCGAGGACGTGGTCATCAATCCGAATCTGTTTCAGCTTCGCGGCTTCATCGATCGGGGCATCTTCAACGTCGCCGAGGCCCTCGTCATCGGAGCCTTCCTCGTCCTCATCATCCTGTTCGTGTTCCTGCTCAACTTCCGCACCACCTTCATTTCGCTGACGGCCATTCCCCTCTCCCTGGCCGTGACCGCCCTGGTCTTCAAGGCGATGGGGTGGCTGACCGGCACGACGATGTCGCTCAACGTCATGACCCTGGGCGGCATCGCCGTCGCATTGGGTGAACTGGTGGACGACGCCATCGTGGACGTGGAGAACATCTTCCGCCGCCTCAAGGAAAACCACGCCCTGCCGCAGCCCAGGCCCGTCCTCGAAGTGATCTACCAGGCCAGCGTGGAAATCCGCAGTGCCATCGTCTTCGGCACGCTCATGGTCATCCTGGTTTTTCTGCCGGTCTTCGCCCTGTCGGGCATCGAAGGTCGGCTTTTCACGCCGCTCGGCGTCGCTTACATCACCTCGATTCTGGCGTCGCTGCTGGTGTCGCTGACGGTCACGCCGGTGATGTCGTACTACCTGCTGCCCCAGGCCAAGGCCACGCATCGGGAGGGCGACGGCTGGCTGCTGCGGAACCTCAAGGCCGTCGTCCAGCGCATCGTCAAGCTCAGCCTGGCCGCTCCGGGGTGGGTGCTGCTCATCGGCTGGATCGGCGTCGGCTGGGCGGCGTGGCAACTGACCCGGCTGGGCGGCGACCTGCTGCCCGACTTCGACGAAGGCAGCATCCAGATCAACGTCTTTCTGCCGCCCGGCTCCTCGTTGTCGGCATCGACCAAAGTCTGCTCCCAGGTGGATGCCAAGCTCCGGGAGATGCTCGTGACCCCGGAGCAGCCGGACAATCCGATCCGCCATTTCGTCCGCCGCACCGGCCGAGCTGAACTCGATGAACACGTCGAGCCGGTCAGCAACACCGAATACATCCTGAACATGAATCCCAATTCGGGGCTGAAACGGGAGGAGGTTCTGAATCTTCTTCAACGCGAACTCCGCAAGGAAGTGCCGGAAGCGGGTATCGAGGTCGAGCAACCGCTCAGCCACATGATCAGCCACATGCTCTCCGGCGTGCCAGCCCATCTGGCGATCAAGATTTACGGCGAAGACCAGGCGGTGATGCGACGGCTGGCCGAAGAGGTCAAACGCATCGCCGCCGCCGTGCCGAAGGTCCGCTCCGCCGAGATCGAAGGGCAGAAGCTCATCGAAGAATTGCACATCCGCCTCCGCTCCGACGCCCTCGCCTTCTACGGCCTGGATCGGGAGAGCGTGGCCCGCCTGTTGGAAACCGCCCTGGCCGGGGAGATCGTCGGACAGGTGATCGAAGGCCAGAAGCGCTTCGATCTCGTGCTGCGGTTGGACGAACCGTTCCGCAGCGAACTGGGCACCCTGGGACGACTCCAGGTCGAACTGCCGAACAAGTCCGGCTGGGTTTCCCTGAGCGAACTGGCCGACATCGAGGAAGGCCAGGGACCGACGCTCATCAACCGGGAAAATGCCCGACGGCGGATTACGGTCCGGGTCAACATCAAAGGCGGCGACCTGGCCGGGACGGTCGAGGAAATCCGCCGTCAGATCCGCGAACAGGTGCAGTTTCCGCCCGGCTACTATCCCGAGTTCGGCGGACGCTTCGAGACCCAGCAGGAAGCCAGCCGGGTGATCTGGCTGCTCATCCTGGTCAGCGGCGTGGGCATGTTCATGCTGCTGTATGTGCTGTTCCCGTCGTGGAAGCTCGTGCTCCAGATTATGAACTCGTTCCCGATGGCGTTCATCGGCGGCGTGCTGGCTTTGCTGCTGACCGGACAGACGCAGACGGTGGCCTGTCTGGTCGGCTTCATTTCCCTGGGCGGCATCGCGACCCGCAACGGCATTCTGCTCGTCTCCCATTACTTCCACCTGATGCGCGAGGAGGGGATGAAGCTGACCGAGGAGCTGATCATCCGCGGCACCTTGGAGCGCGTCGCGCCGGTGCTCATGACCGCGCTTTCCACCGGCATCGGGCTGCTTCCGCTGGTCCTCGATGGGCAGAAACCCGGGCGGGAGATTCTCTATCCGGTCGCCACGGTGATCGTCGGCGGCCTGCTGTTTTCGACACTGACGCAGTTTCTGATCCATCCGGGCATTTTCTTCCACTACGGCGGCAAGGAGGCCGAGCGGATCGTGCAAGAGCAGACCGAATCGGGACTGGGAAAAGGCCCGGAACTGGAGTGAATCCGCTCGGCGGATCATCGTTCCTGACAGCCTGGAAAATGCAAGTCGAAGGGAGATTGCCATGCCGCGCTGGATCGTTATGCCGCTTTTGGTCGGCGTCGTTGTTCACAGCGTATTCGCGATCGGCTGCAAGGTACGAAAGCCTCCGCCGCCGCCCACGGCGAAGGCCCACGCTCATCCCGACCATGGGCCTCACGGCGGAACGCTGATCGAATGGGGCGATGAGGAATACCACGGCGAATTCACCGTGGACCATGAGAAAAAGGAAACCGTCGTTTACATTCTTGACGGCTCAGCAACCAAGGCCCCCAACCTGAAGCTGGAAGATGTCACGGAAATGGTTGTGGTCCTCAAGAACGTCTCACCGCCGGCTCGGATCGAATTGAAACCGGATCCGCAGCGGACCAGCGACAGGGGCCTGGCTTTCGTCGGCACTCACGAAGCCCTCGGGCAGGAGATGGAGTTTCGCGGGGAACTCAGCGGCAAGGTCAAGGGCAAGCCCTACGTCGGCGATTTTGCGGAAAAGGCCGATCACAAGCACGCCCATCCCGGCAAACCATGACGGCCTCGACTGGCCGGGCTCAGCCCAGAATCCGGTTCCAGCGGGCGCGATGATAGGCGACCTTCTCCGCGGCGGTCATGCGGGAGAAATCGGGCAGCGGCTCGACGATGGGCTTCCTGGCGGTGGGTTGCGATGGCTTGGCCATCTTGCACGGGCAGGCCGAACCAGCTCCGCTGGAACAGGCACAGGTCGCTTTTGACGCAGCGTCCTTCTCCTTCGCCGTCTTCGCTTCCTGGGCGCGGCTCGGCTGCGGGAGGCTGATGACCGTGCCGTTGCCGCCGTAGCTCATGATGCCGGTCTGAAGCTGCATGTCCTCGGCCAGGTCGCGGTGCGGCTTGATGCCGAGCTTCTGGAGCACGCCGTGGTAGGCTCGCACCGCTTCCTCGGCCGTGATCTCGCCGTCGGCGATGAGTCGCAGAAAGCGGATGAACGCCAGCTGATTCTCCGCGTTGTTGATCTTGCGGCCGAACAACGCCACCCGCGCTCCGTACTTCTTGGCCTCGCTGAGGAGCTTGAAGGCGTCGTAGGTCGTCCCAGCTGAGCCGCCCAGGATG
>JANWWR010000212.1 GCA_025055835.1 Gemmatales bacterium
CAGCTTTTGCAACAACTCGGCGGGATCACTTGCTGGCGAGTTGCCGCGGAGGAAACGCCACCAGGTCTGGGCATGTGAACCGTTGTCGGGGTACAAGCAGTAGAATAGCCAAGCCAGGTTGTTCTCCCGCTCCGACAGCCGCAGCACCAGGCCGGCATGTCGCCGCCGCAACTCGAAAAGGCCCAGCCTCCCCTCGGCTTCGAGAAGAACCTCGTAACGGCCTGCTTGGCGGTTGTCAGAAACATTGACCAATTCCCGCCCAACTTCCTCAAACATCTTGATTGCTTTGTCTTTTTCCCCAAGCCGATACAACGTTTCCGCTTGAGCGACGCGAAGCGGAATAGAGGGGGGAAGGCGTCCTGCCAGTTCGAATGCTTCTCGATACCGGGACTGGGCGACCAGGAGCTGAAATGCTCGCTGGGCGTTTTTTGACTTGCTGAGCAAGGCAATCGCTTCCTCGAACTGGCCATTGACCATCAACGCTTCCACGCTGAACCAACGGTCGCCCTCTTCGACCTTGGCGTGAGAGGCAAAACGGCGAATGTCCTCGAGCGCTTTTTCAAACGCGGCATCGTTTCCGGCCAGACGATGATAGGCAGCGCGGAATCCAAGCGTCTCGATGTCACCCAATTCTTTGGCCCGCTGATCGGCTCGTTCCGCCAGCCGTTTCCAGTCGCCCCGTTCATGGAGCAGAGCCTCGGTCAAGGACTCGTCGCCGGCAGCTTCGGCCGCGGCCAAAGCTTTCTCGAGATCACCGACTGCACGGTAGAGATAGGTCAGGACGATCGCGGCATGCGGGTCCGCCTGGCGTTGCAGACGTTGCTCGTACTCGCGAATCTTGGCGTCAATCCTGCCGCGAAGCAGCACGAAGGCAGCGAAATTGCGAATGGCCTGCTCATTGTCCTCCTGGGCGCACAGTTCGATCGTCTGTTCGGCCAAAGCCAAGTTGCCTTCCAGAATCGTCGTCGGGAGGGCTCGGGGGATTTCCAGGGCGACACGGTTCCAGAACCATTCCTTCGCAGCCCGATTACGTTCCGCCGAGGCGATTTTGAGCAACACCTCGTAACCGATGGAACCTCGCCTGAGCAGCCCCTCGATAGCCTGCTCACGGAGGTTTGGATCCCCGGAGCGATATTGGTGGATGAGGCGAACAACCTCCTCGGGTGTGTCGGGATAGATGCCCCAGCGGAAGCGTTCGAGGATCTGCTGAGCCCGACGGACAACTTCGGCATCTGACCCTTGAACCGCCTGTTCCAACGAGGCTTCCGCTGCCCGTCCTGCCTTCCATAGCAATTCAGAAGCCTCCTCCCGCACCTTGAAGCTGGGGTGGCCGAGGTTGCGAATTGCTCGGGCGATCTCGGCTTCGCTCGGCGGTTCGGCCCGGCCTAGCGGGTAGAAGGCCCCGCTCAGCAGTGCCAGTAACCATAAGATGCCGATCGTCGCCCAAACAGGAGTCAGCGGTTTCATACCGCGTAGTCTAACCGACACTCTGGTCATCAAGCCACGGCATTTCCAAGCGGTCACTCCTGACATGCCGACAGTTGCCCTGGTTCGCCAAGTCTAGGATATGCTAAGAGTGTTTTCGGGGTACGACGACCGAGGCAGTCAGGTCGAACAATCCAACAAGGTGTCGAAAGAAAGGCGGTCAGCCGATGGACGCGGCCAGTCGGGAACGCTTGCTGCAAGACGTCGAGGCCTTTTGCCGAGAGATTCGGCCCATTGACGAATTGTGTTACGTCGAGCATCGCTTCAACGATCAAGTGCTTCCGCTGGCACGGAAATACAACTTGCTCGGGATTCCTGTCCCGGTCGAGTACGGTGGACGAGGAGCCGATGCCGTCACCTACGCTCAAGCCCTGGCCCGCATCGGACAGGAAGGAACCGGGGTACGGACGTTTTTTTCCGGCCACACCTCCATCGGCGAAGCCCCGATCATGTACTGGGGCACTCCGGAGCAGAAGCGCCGATTCCTACCGGCGGCATGCCGCGGCGAGATCATCCTGGCGTTCGGGCTCACGGAGCCGGAGGCCGGAAGCAATCCGCTTGAAATGCAGATGACGTACCAGCGGCGCGGCGACCGATTCATCTTGAACGGTGTCAAATACCTGATCTCGAACGGAGGGATCGCCGACGTCATTGTGACGTTCGCCAAGGGACCGAACGGACGCATCAGCGCCTTTCTGGTCGAGACCGGCAAGCCAGGCTTCGTTAAAGAAGACCTGTTAGCCAAATGCGGCATGCCGACGTCGAACACCGCCATGTTCGAGCTGACCGATTACGAGGTGCCCGTGGAAAACCTGTTAGGTGAAGAGGGCAACGGCTTTCGCATCGCCATGCACACACTGATCACGGGTCGGCTGAGCGTGGCCGCCGGTTGCCTGGGAGTAATTGTTGATTGTCTCAACGAAGCGGTTGCCTACGCCAAGGAGCGCCGCCAGCACGGCAAGGAAATCGCCCGGCATCAACTGGTCCAGGAACACATCGCCGGGATAGAAATGGACCGCGTGACCACGGAGGCCCTGGTGATGAAGGCAGCCGCAGTCAAGGATGCCTCCGACGCCGAACCTTCCAATGCCCAACTGAAACAGCAGGCTGAAATCCTGGCTGCCCAGGCGAAACTCCACGCCTCCAACGCCGCTTGGGACGCTGCCGACCGGGCCGTGCAGGTCTTCGGCGGGCGCGGCTGGTCCACGTTGTACCGTCCCGGAAGGCACCTCGTGGACGTCCGCGTTTGCCGCATCTACGAAGGAACGGACGAAATCCTCAAACTCAAGGTTGCCGCTGCGGTCCTCGGCAAGGAATTCGAGGCCTATCGGTAAGCCAGTGCCGACCTCGGGCACCGGTTGGTTTCCCCCTCCGCTATAACAAGTCCGGGGGTATCGCGCTCGGAGAAAGCGCATGATCTACGATGTTCCGGTTTCGTGGTTCATCTTCGGCGGCGTCGGCTTCGGTCTCTTGATCGTGTTTCTCCTGCTGGCCGTAGGTCGCATCCCGATCAAGTACAATTTGCGGAGCCTGTTGGTCCGCTGGCGAATCACCTTGGTGACGGCCTTGGCGTTCACGACGGTCGTGGGACTTCTGACCGTGCTACTGGCTTTCGTCAACGGCATGTACGTCCTGACCCAGGGAAGCGGCCACCCGGCCAATGTCTTGGTGCTCTCGGACGGGGCGACGGACGAGTTGTTCAGCACGTTGACCTACGCGGACCTGGGAGACATCGAACGGCAACCGGGGGTGCTGACCCTGAAACGATCCGATGGCACGGAAGAGCCGTTATGCAGCCGGGAAGTGTACATCATCGCCAATCAGCGTCTGCCCAATCAGCCGGGGCGGGGTCGCTTCGTGCAGGTCCGCGGCATCGTCGATCCGATCATCTCGGCAGAGGTTCATGGGCTGGAATTGCTCGAGGGCCAGTGGTTCTCGGAAGCCGGGGTTCAGGAACTTCCCCCGGGGCCGGACGGAACTACGGAGCAAGCGATCCAGTGCGTCATGGGGGAAGGCGTCGCGGCCGAGCTGGGCAAGGACAAGGGCAAGAAACGGCTGGAACTCGGCGACACGTTCGATCTGGGACCGCGGAAATGGGTCGTCGTCGGCATTATGAAGTCAGGGGGATCCACGTTCGATTCGGAAATCTGGGGCAAGCACCAGATAGTTGGACCCCTTTTTGGAAAGGACCGCTACACCTCCTTAGTCCTGCGTACTGCTGGGCCAGAGGAGGCCAGACGCCTTTCGGAGTACTTGACCAAGGACTACAAGAAAGCAGCGTTGTCAGCCCAACCGGAAACGCAATACTACGCCAGCTTGCAGACAACCAATCAACAGTTTCTTTTCGCCATTCTCGTCGTGGCGGCGGTCATGGCTATGGGCGGCATCTTCGGTGTCATGAACACGATGTTCGCGGCGGTCAGCCAACGCACCCGGGACATCGGCGTCCTTCGGGTCCTGGGCTTTAGCGGGGCCCAGGTCCTGGTGTCTTTTTTCCTGGAGGGACTTTTGATCGCATTGGTCGGCGGACTCTTGGGAGTGGCGGTCGGTTCCCTGAGCGACGGCTGGCGGGCCAGCAGTATCATCTCCAGCGGTCAGGGGGGCGGAGGCAAGACGATCGTTCTGGAACTCAGCGTGGATAGCCTGGTCGTCGCCGCTGGTTTGCTCTTCACGTTAATTACTGGCACACTCGGTGGCCTGCTACCTGCTTGGACAGCCATGCGGCTCAAGCCGCTGGATGCACTGCGCTGAGCGGCTCGTCCTGGCCAAGCGAACCGTCAAAAGCTTTCTCCTTCAAACGCCGCAAGGCCTCGGCAGCCTCTTCGGGAGAGGAACCGGCCGGCAAGGGTTCGCCGATCAACACCCAGACCCGCTTCGGGTCCTCAGGCCGTTTCGTATCGGGGAGCGTGTGGCAATACACCGGAACAATCTCGGCCTGGGTTCGGTCCTTCAGGCCCGTCAACAGCCGGTCAAAAAGGTCTCGATCGTCATCCACGGTTAGAGCCACCACGTCGCCTTGGAGAAGCGTTTCCCGGGCGGCTTCCAGGGCTTTTTGCAACTCCGTTGGCTGAAGCGGTCGAGAAGGCAACAGCACCATGCCGGTGTTTTGAGCAAGAAACCGTAGCAGCGGTGTCTGCTCTTCAGGCGGCAAGTTTTCCTTCAAGATGAAACGGACGCGGCGATCGGTACAGGAAAGAACGTGCATGCTTTCTGTGAAGCGTTCGCAATTCGTGGCCAAAATCGCCGCTCCCTCCGCGGGCAGACTGTGAATGCCGAAAACGCGAATGCGATAGCGTCCGATGGCTCGCAGCCAGAGGATGGTCCGCACAAAGAAATCCGGCAGCATGCGGCACAGCAGCAGCAGCATCAGAAGCGTCATCACGCTTCCGCCGATGAACAGGAACCGCGGCAGGCCGCGATTGTCGTAAACCGGCGTCGGCTTGGTCCCCTCAGGCCGCAGCACATAGTGCACCACGGAGTGGCCCTCAAGGTTCATGACGAAACTGCTGATGACCACGCGCCTCCCTGGCTCCAGGCGACTGACGACCAACAGTTCGTCCTGATCAACATGGATGCGTGAGGTTTCGACCGGCTCCTCGGACCCTTCGTCTCCCTGGTGAATCACTCGAGCCGATTCGCTGCGAGCGGATTCGCCGAAGCCGAGAATCCTCGGCGGCTCGCCATCCAGACGAATCTCGAAGTAGGCCGGTCGGCCGTTGCGATATTCGATGGGACTGACCAGAGTGCCGACGTACAGATTGTCCCGCTGCTCGATTTCCGGAGTAAGCCCCAGCTTGTGTACCCCTGCCACCAGACCGAAGAAACACACGGATGCGACGATGGCCCCTGTGACGTTGATAAAATTGCTCGTGGCGATGACGTCGCCCTTGCTGGACTTGGGAGCACGATGTTGCAGGAGGGCGTACAAGGGCACGAAGTAGAATCCGACGCAGAATCCCAGGGCGATGATGCAAGCCACCAGCCCCGGTTGCCAGTCGAGGAAAAACGAGGCGGCAAATGTGGCTGTCGCCATGCCCAGGGCACCCAGCGGCACCAGTCCCAACTCCACCTTTCGTCCCGATAGCCAACCTGCCAACGGGCTTCCCAAGCCGATGCCCAGGGCAACGGTGCCGACGATGACGCTGATGTGAAATTCGTCCCAGCGTGGACTGCGAGTTTCTCCGTGCAGGTACATCGTGCCGCGCATGAACGCCACGATGAAGGTGAAAAAGGCGATGCCGATCACCGACAAGGCCAGGGGACGGGAGCGGATCAGGACTTTGATGTTTTGCCAGAGCGGACCGTAGAGCTTGTGGGGCCACAGCCCAGGGAATGGCCGGTTGGGATTGGCAGCAGGCATCCAGCGGATCAGCAAACTGGCCAGCGCCCCGATCGTCGCCAAGGTCAATAACACCAGACCGATGTATTCTTCCTGTCCCTTGAAGACTCGGCGGTCCGAGAGCATACCCCCGGCCACGGTGCCGAGGATCACGGCCAAGAATGAGGTCGATTCCAGTACGCCATTACCCTTGGACAGCAGACTGTGCGGCAGAATCTCCGGCATGACGCCGTATTTGGCGGGGACGAAGAACGCGCTATGCATGCCCATGAGGAAGACAGCGGAGAGCACCATCCACGGCCCGACTGGCGTCTTCCAGGTGTTGCCGATCCAGAAGCCCGCCAGCGCGATCAAAGCAATGACGATTTCAGCAAACTTCCAGAAGACCAGCGTGTATTGCTTGCTGTAGCGGTCCGCCAAGAATCCCGCCAACGTGCAGAAAATCGCCCACGGAGCATAGAAGAGAATCGGCATCAGCGAGATGGCCGAAGCCTCGGTGAGCGTGTTGGTCCGGATGGCGTAGAACATGGCGGCGGCATGAATGCATTGATCGTTGAACGCCGCCAAAAACTGAGCGATGATCAGGCCGATGAACGTGCGGTTCACCAGCGTGGAATACGGTTGAAAGGTCTGCTGCATATAGCTCCCTTCCCTGTGTGGACGCCATCCCTGGCATCCCTGCCTCTACTATACTGCTCCCTTCAAGACCTGCCCATGCGGGTCGGTTCGGCCTTGCCCCGTTGTCTCGGGATTGCAAGCCAACTCCTCTCCGTATCTTCGCCAAATCTGCACAAATCGCCGGGGATGATGAACTTGCCATAAGCAGTCCGGGAGACTTCCGCGAATTCCTGGTGACAGGGGCTAGTCACTCTGGAAGCCGTTGCTGGGAAAACGCTAGATTTCCTGTGGGAATCATACGCTACCCGCGGGGAAAGACATGCTTGATGCGATCGTCGTCTCGGACCTGCATCTCGGCGGAGACAACGCTCAGGTCTTCGCCCTACGGGCTTTCCTGGAAAGCATTCACCACGGCGAGATGCCGACCCGCCAGCTGATCCTGAACGGCGACGTGTTCGACTCTCACGACTTCCGCCGCCTCAAGAAGCATCACTGGAAGATACTGTCGCTGCTGCGGCGGATGTCAGACGACGTGCCGATCGTATGGATCAGCGGGAACCACGATGGCCCCGCGGAACTGATTTCGTCCTTGATCGGCGTCCAGTTCGCCGAAGAGTACGAGTTGCTGAGCGGCGACCGTCGGATCCTGGTTTTGCACGGGCATCAGTTTGACTCATTTTTAGACGATCACCCCCTCCTGACCCGCGCGGCGGAGATGGCCTACCGCATTCTGCAACGGGTGGATCCGAGCTTTCAGATGGCCCGTCGAGCCAAGCGGGCCAGCAAGACCTTCTTGCGTTGCGCGGAGTTGGTCCGGGAACGGGCCATCGCCTACGCGGCCCGACGGGGTTTCGATGCCGTCTGCTGCGGACACACGCACCTGGAAGCGGAGCCTCCCAAACACCTGGAAGCAAGCACGAATCGTCGCGTGGAGTACTTCAACAGCGGCTGCTGGACAGAATCGCCTTGTGGATACCTCAGCGTCCGTGACGGCTGCATTTCGTTGCACCATTACGTGCCGGAAGCAATGGCCGTGGCGGCGCTGTGATCGTTCCCGGAGGTTCGTCATGCGAATCTGCCTGGTGACCGACACCTGGGAACCGGAAATCAACGGTGTGGTTCGCACGCTGAAAAACACGCGGGAAATCCTCGGGGCCTGGGGTCATGATGTAACCGTAATTCATCCGGATATGTTTCCCTGGGTTCGCGTGCCGTTCTATCCCGATGTCCGCATGGCGTTGACGTGGTCGGATTCCCTCGCTGAACCTCTTTCCCAGGCGGACTGCGTTCACTTGGCCACCGAAGGTCCGCTGGGGCTGGCGGCTCGACAGTGGCTTCTCCGCAATCGCCGACCGTTCACCTCGAGCTACCACACGGACTTGCCGGCCTACTTATGGAAGTATCTGTTAATTCCGCCCCGGTTCACGTATCGCTTGCTGCGTTTCTTTCACAGCAGGTCCAGGAAGGTCCTGGTGTCCACGGCCTCCCTGGCCTGGCGTTTGGCCAAGTGGGGCTTCCGAAATCTGGCTCGGTGGGGTCGGGGCGTGGACACGAAACTGTTTCGGCCCAAGGACGGCCCACGGCAGCCCCGGCAGCGACCGTTGGCGATCTATGTGGGTCGTGTGGCCGTGGAAAAAAACATTGAGGCTTTTCTGACGTTGGATCGGCCCGTGGACAAGCTCGTCGTCGGTGACGGGCCGCAGCGACCGGAATTGCAACGTCGTTTTCCGAACATTCCCTTCCTAGGGGCCAAGCATGGCGCGGATCTGGCGGCACTCTACGGGGAAGCCGACGTGCTGGTCTTCCCCAGCCGCACCGATACTTTCGGAATCGTGATGCTGGAGGCCCTGGCCTGTGGGACACCGGTCGCTGCCTATCCGGTTCCCGGCCCATTGGATGTGCTGGGCCAGAATCGGGAGATCGGGGCGTTGGACGAAGATCTGGGCAAGGCCGTCGATCATTGTCTTGAGCGAGCCAATCGAGCCGCGTGCCGTGCTTTTGCCTTGGAGCATTCCTGGGAAAAATGCACGGAACAGTTCCTGAACCATCTCGTGCCCGCTTCCAAGCCCCGAAGTCGGCTGCGACGATTTTTCCGCTAGCAGGTCACGGCTGGCTGTTCATCCGTGCGGCGCGTTGACGAACCAAGTCGAATTCCCCTCCCAGTTCCGCTCCTACCCGCGGCAAAAGGTCCTCGACTTCCCGAATCAGTCGCGATGCCTCCTGCGACTTTCCCTCGTCCAGAGCTTGAGTAGCAGCCACGACAAGCCAGCGCAAGCGGCGTTGCAGTTCAGCGTCATTGGGAGCCTTGCGGGCCAACTCGATGATTAGTCCCGAGGCCTGATTCCACTTCTTCTGTACTAAATGTGCCTGGACCAGGGCGGCGGTCACCGCGTCCACATGTTGCCGGGTCGCTTCGGCTTTCGACCAGCGATTGCGGATCTCGCTCAATAACTCGGCCCGCCGCGAGTGGGCCTGTTGAGCAGCCAGCGTCTGATCCCACTGGTTCACCAAGGCCCATGATCCGGATCGGCTCAGAATGTCCACGAAGGCTCCCCAGGCCTTGACTTGGACGCGGGAATCCTCCGTGGCTGTCACACGTTGCCAAAGCAAAGGCAGTTGGGCCGACGAGCCAACATCGCCTAACACAGTAGCGGCCCGGCTCCGGACCCCCGGATCGCCATCCCGGACAAGGACCTGCTCCAGGCGGCGAATCACTTCCTGCTTCCGAGGAGAATCCATGCCCTCGGATTGCCCGAGACGAGCCAAGGCTCCAACGACATGAAAGCGGACACTCGGCAGCGGATCCTCCAGCGCACCGTAAAGAGCCGGAAGGGAAGCGGAATCGGCGACTTGTTCGAGA
Organism: Gemmatales bacterium; assembly: GCA_025055835.1. Taxonomy (GTDB): domain Bacteria; phylum Planctomycetota; class Planctomycetia; order Gemmatales; family HRBIN36; genus JANWWR01. The sequence goes on from JANWWR010000212.1 coordinate 9,303, forward strand.
GCCCGCGCTGCCGCCTGCCGGACAGCATCGGCGGGATGTCGCAAAAGTCCTGTGACGATCGGGGCAGCTTCTGGGACCCCCAGACTGCCCAGGCTCTCGACTGCCTCAGCCACGACCGTCAAGGACGGATCGGAAAGGGCCTTTTCTAGTGCAGCGATGGCGCGAGTGTTAAGTTCTCCCCGCTGCATGCTTTGCGGACAACGATATCGGCCAAGGCTCCGGGCCGCCGCTGCCCGTACCTCGACGGAGCCGCTTTGTAACAGGTTCAGCAGGCGATCAAATGCACGGGGATCGTCAATCTTATCCAGTGCTAAGACCGCCTGGCGCTGAACAGCTTCCACACCGTCCTCGGTGAAGGCCAGCAGCAAATCCGAGAGCGGTTTTGCTTCCGATGCACTGGCGTCGCCGAGCGTCTCTACGATCCAGGCCACGGCCTGGGCCCGGACGGAAGCATATTCGTTCTGGGCCAACTGGCGAAAATGGTTAACGCGGTCAGCCCTGGGAGTCCTGGCATAAAGTTGCTGGTGAAGTCGCAAAATCTCAGATTCGGCACGCTGCAAATCATTTTGCAATCGCCGTGAGCGGTCCACAAAAAGAGCATTGCGACTTATCAGCCACTCTGTCTCGCTAAGGTCTTTGTGAAGGGACCACCACTCTTGCCAAGCCGCGGCATTGGTGCCGTAGTCCAGGCCCGTTAATTCCTCCAGAGCACTTGCAGCGGCCTGTCTCATGGCGGGGGTGTCGGACGACAACAAACTGAGCAGGGCGGGCACGGCGTTTTTTTGGCCGGATTTTCCAAGGGCCACCGTGGCGGCTTGACGTGCGGCAACGCCGGCCTGAGGATCTTCTGCGATGCCAAGCAGGCGATGCAGTACCAGAACGCTATCCGACCGGGCGAGTGCTTCCGCAGCGGCCAGGCGAAGCGCAGGTTGTTCGGCGTGGATGGCCTTTAACAACGATTCCGTAAAACGCCGATCCCGTGTCATGCGAATGGCCGAGGCCAAGGCCACGAACACGTCCGGCCTGTCCCAACGCCGCAACCCCTCCCGCACGATATCCGCGGCTTCCGGCGACAGGCTCTGCACCAGCATGAGCGCGGCCTGACTTTGAATTGCAACTTCTTGCCGGTTATACGGTTGCTCTCGAAGCTGAGCTACGTCCGGAGGCAACCCCGGGTTCGCGGGGGCTGGTTCGAAACGGCGCGGCGGCTCCGGCCCCAGCAGCACGGCTGCCAGGACGAGCGTCAAGAAGCTGGTCATCTTTCGCCTCTCGCCTGAATTAACTCGGCTTGGACGGAATCCCGAGGCCGACGATAGCGTTCCTTGTTGACGGCGTCAACGCCGACTGTCGGGGCAGGCGCGGTCGTGCCAAAGTGATGCGACCGCAGCGGGTACGGAATCGCTCAATCGCGGACTCGTAAAGCAGATATGCCACCACGGCCCACAGCAGCGTTGCTCCGATGCAGCAGGCTGCCATGTAGAGCCGCCCATCGGCGACCGGTTGGGGACCACTCAAATCCAATTCCCATCCGTTCAAGTGAGCAAAAACCATAACCAATGTGGGGGTTATTGAAAGAAATGGCATAATGATATAGTCACCCGACGGGCCTGCATTAGCTGTGAAAACAATCAATAAGGGACCAGTGATGAAGTAATGTCCGCCCAGGACAAAAAGCGTCACTAGAGTTGTCAAGAGTCCTGCACCCAGGGATGACCTGACGATCGTTCCACAGAAAAGTCCGATGCTTGTAAACAGGCCTAAGAAGATGATAAAAGCTGCCGCACTGGCCAACAAACCAAGGGGATGCAATACGCCAGAGCATACATCGAAAAACCAAACAATGAGGAGAATTCCGACCAGCCAACGAGCATAGGCCATCGAGCCGAGCCATTTTCCGTAAATGATCTCCCGCTCCGTAAGCAGCGTCGCGAGCAAAGAATCTAAAGTCTGTTTCTCGCGTTCGATGTTAATGCTGTACGAGGCTCGGATGGCCGTGACTAACCAGATCAAGGCGGCATAAAGGGCAAGAAATACCCTTGCAAGCTCAGGGACTATATCGATCCGAGGCGATTTAGGATTCCACCAGGCTGGCGAGTCCGTCACGATCGTGGCAGCGTAGAGCAGAATACCGATTATCGCCGTGCATATTATAATCCACCCGATGCGCCATGTGCCACGCAATACCAATGTCCCCATTATTGAAGGAAGAATGACAATAATGCTAAATGCCGCAAAAGTTTCCAAAAATCCATACAGGTTCATTGCATTTGCGATGCGTAGTATAAACATTAGGACTGCCAGCAGCAGGACAAGGAACGCGAATAAGCCACTCAGAACCTTGCCCACACGTCCTAGTCGGTAACCGCCGTCGGTTACCAGCTCCTTCCATACCATCGGTTCACTATCCACCGAGGCGCACCCCTCAGAAGCCAAACCGCGGGAGGGGTGATCCGTTTTCTTAGTTGCAGCGCAAGCCTGCTGCATATATGCAGAGCGCACTCGCAAAACAGCCAGTCCGATGAAAAACAGGAAAATCAGGCCGTGGAAGACGGCATAACGAATAAGCCATGCCACGAGCGTGCTTCCATAGCTGCCTCCACCCGGCCTCGAGATGGCCACGGCCAAGTCATACAGAGCATGAAAAGGATTGCCCGAAATCAGGCACCACAGCCCCAGTTCCACCAAAGCAAGTGGATCGGAGGAATTTACAGACGGAAGCCTGACAGCCCTTTCCGTAAATCCGATCCATGCCACCAGAGCAACTAAGTAAACAACGAAGTATAGAAGAACAGTCAGGAATACTAACAGAATGGCTTCTCGGGCACTTCGGCAGTGGACGGACCAGTACATGCTCACGCCGCTGAGCGAGAGCATCGTCAGGACCGTGGCTGCAAACCCGCTCCACAGCAGGTCCGTGGGCACCCCACCAAACAGTTGAATAATACTCAGAAGGGGCAATCCAGCCAGCAAAATGAGCAATAGTACCGCCAGACGGGACATTAATTTGCCTAGAACTATTTCGCGATTTCTCAAATCCGTGGTAAATAGGTACTCCAGGGTTCGCCGGTCTTTTTCATCGGCAATCGCACTGCCGACGTAAATCGGCGTGAGTACGAGCACCGCAACCCACTGGATCACCATAAAGGACGTGAAAAAGGAATATGCCAACGTGGCCAAGGCATTGGGGTTAAGTTCCGGCCCTGTAAAGTAGTCTTCCTGAATCACCTGAGCATACATCACTGCGAGGACTGAGAAGAGCACAAGAGGATATATTGAGCGGAGGATTAAAAGGGAGATGCGACGCGAGGTTCGCACCATGTCGTACCACCAGACTGGACCGAGAAGGGCGATCATGGCCTGACCTCGAAGGATGCATGACAAGCCCAGAGTGATGCTACCACGTCTCCGGGCCAACTTCCATGATTGGTCCGCCTGGTTTCTCAAGTACCCCGAGCCGGAACAGGGCCGGGAGCGATCACGGATTCAGGGCATCCGTCGGCGCATGGGGCAGCAGGCCGATACCGGTCACGAGCATCCCCAACCACAGCAGAGCGAACACAACGGCCAAGGGGAGATGAATTCGCCGCCAGTGTTTCAGTCCGGTCAGGAGCATCAATGGCATGACCAGGAGCAAGGGGATGACAAAGCACAAATGCACCCGCAGGACTTGGCGGTGAAATGGCGTCCATCCATTCGTCACTGCCCAACCAGGCTCGATGTACGGCCCAATCCGCAGCAGGATCTCGAAGGCCAAAACGGCTGTCATGGTCAGCACGAAAAACAGCAGATTCAGCCGACCATGCAATCGGACTTGTCCCGTCCACAAGGCGATCAGCGATGCCGCCAGCAGCAGCGTCACTGCCGAGACGGCGACCTTCAGCACGAGAATGATGTCGTAGCCCGACGGCATGATATTCAGCCAGTCCGCTCACTTGGCCAGGAGATTCAGGACCGCCGCGGACATGGCCTGCACGCCGGTCTTCAAGGTCGGCTCCACCACTGGGTAATAGGTGTCTGAGTGCATTGAGGGTACGGGCCTTCCCCCGTTGGCAGCTTCTTCCAACCGCTTGGGAGACTCGGTACCAAGCCGGAACATGCAGATCGGTACTCCGGCCAGGCCAAAACGGCTGAAATCTTCACCACCCATCATGGGCGGTTTGGACACAACGCAATCCTCGCCAAGGACCTTACGCAGCGCGGCCGCTGTCTTGCGAGTCAATCGGACGTCGTTGACCATCGCCGGGGTGAACTCGTCGGCGTGAACGATCACCTCGGGTTCCGGCGCTCGGGCTGCCTGGGCAGCTGCCTTGGCGATCCGCTCGATGCCCTTGAGCAAATGGTGCCGCACAGAGGTTTTGAAGGATCGCACGGTCAACTGCATCTTCACCTCATTGGGGATGATGTTGTGCTTGGTTCCCCCGTGAATCGAGCCGACCGTCACGACGGCGGAATCGAGCGGGTCCGTTTCCCGGCTGACCAGGGTTTGCAGGTCGAGGACGATGCGGGCGGCAATGACGATGGGATCGATGGTGGTGTGGGGGGCGGAACCGTGACCTCCTTGCCCCTTGACGATGATGTCCACGCTGTCCACGTTGGCCAGGGCAAGTCCTTCCGTGACCGCGACGACTCCATGCGGCGTGTATCCGTCGCAGTGGAGGGCCAGGGCGTAGTCTGGCTTCGGGAAGCGGGTGTACAGGCCGTCTTCAAGCATGGCCTTCGCACCGCCGCCGCGTTCTTCCGCTGGTTGGCCGATAAAGACCAGCGTTCCGCTCCAGCGGTCCTTCAGTTCCGTCAACACGCGAGCCGTGCCGACCCAGCAGGCCATGTGCATATCGTGGCCGCAGGCGTGCATGACGCCGATATCCCGGCCCTCCGCGTCCTTGACCCGCACCTTGCTGGCATAGGGCAGACCCGTGCGTTCAATGACAGGCAGGGCATCCATGTCGGCCCGAACCATGACCGTTGGTCCGTTGCCGTTCTTCAACACGCCAACCACGCCGTAGCCGCCAACCCGCTCCGTCACCGTGAAACCCAGCTTCCGCAACTCCTCCGCCAGACGCGCCGACGTTTTTTCCTCCTGATACGAAAGCTCGGGGTTGGCGTGCAGATGCTTGTAGAGTTGTTCCAAGTCGTCGTAGTGTTTGTCTAGGACGCGCTGCACCTCTGGCATCAGCTCGGGCAGTCGCTCATGGGCGAGCTCCTCGGCTTGCACCCCTCCGACCCACAAGATGGAACCTGCGAGAGTCAGCAAAAGAAACAGCGACCGGTTCATGTAGGACCCGCTCCCTTGTGGACTGCGAATCTTCCGATGGAAGCCCGGGGGTAGGGTAGCGATCGGTATCAGGCTGGTAAAGGCCCAGCGAACTTCTGGTTTCAGATGAGAAGCCTTCCGTTTTCCTTGCCACGCTTCTTTCGGCCTGGTAGCCAGACGAGCAGTTTCCGACTCACCTTCTTCAGAGCTGCCACGGAGGGCTTACGCCCTCCGCTCGGCTCAGACCTGTAACCCGACGCGTCAGCGAGGGTGTGCTGTGACTCACCGGGGCACTGACGTGCCCCGCTCGCCTACTCCTTGAAACCCGACGCCTCAGCGAGGTAAAGACAACGCAAGACGGGGGTCAATCCCACCCTCGCTTACGCTTCGGGTTTCAATACATCCACCTCTAAATTAACCCGAAGCGTCAGCGAGGAACCCATTAACGCAAGCAGGAAGTGTGATCAGATCATGGCGAGCGGGAAGCGTGAGCTTCCCGGTTCGCCTGAACTCATCCTTCGTCGCGATGCACGGAGGGCTTACGCCCTCCGCTCCCCTCAGACCTGTAACCCGAAGCGTCAGCCAGGGTGAATTGCCGAGCCAACCCGGCTCAGCGGTCGGCCCATGATTTACAAGGGTCCGAGAGATTCAATTCGTCCATGCAGAAGGGCTGAGAAACCCGACGTCTAATGGCCTGACGAAGCCATCCTGTCACGAGCGGCGATGCGAAGTTGGACCCGAGCCTTAGCGGCAGCCATCTGCCGGGCGTCACGCTCCTTGGCGGTAGCAGCGGGTTGACGAGCCGCTTCCAGATCCGCCTCGGCCCTGGTCACGTCGATCTCCTCCGATCTCATGGCTCGGGACGTGAGGACCGTGACCACGTTGCTCCGGACCTGAGCGAAGCCGCCGTCGATATAGAACCGTTG
>JANWWR010000011.1 GCA_025055835.1 Gemmatales bacterium
CTACAGCCTGGACCTCCTTCTCCCGAATCAGTGCGAGAACCTCTTTCGGCTTCACGGATACGAACCTCCAACACTGTCAACCGCCTGTGGCCGGACCAAGCTCCGACCACGGAAGCCACTCATAGTGCAAGTTTCATGCCTGAAATGCGATGTGCTATCTGAGTACTTCGGAAATGCGATGACTTCTTAAAGAGCTTGTTGATTCCGGCAGACCTTCGGCCTGATTTAGGAGGACGGGAGATCCGATGGAGAAGCTCTGTCCGATCCGGCACAGGCTTGTGCCTCAAAGTAGGGCACCTTTGCCTTGATCATGAGCACGTATTTTGCCAAGCCGGTTCTGATGTGGGATCATCTTAGCCATCCGTTAGAATGGTCGCGCGTCAGGCCTCAGAGCCATGCGGCACACGACTCTTTTCCGCGATAAAGCAGGCGTATAAAGTTGGTAAGCACGGGTTCAGGCCCTGTTTGGAGGTTTGGACAGAACCACTCGGTTGATGAGTGGAACAAAAAGCTTACGCAACGGGGTTGGACTCCTGATCAGATCACGGAAGCAATCGCTAAGGGCAAGCGGTTCCGGGCCGTAAACCTGGTTCACCCGACCCATTCGGCAACTCGATATGTCCACCCCGACACAGGCCGCTCGGTGGTTGTAGATGATGTGACCTCGGAGGTGATTCATGTCGGCGGAGACGGATTCCTCTACTGATCTCGTCGAACTCTTTGTTCCTCTGCTGGAAGAGGGAACGCCAGTCCTCCGACCGACTCGAGGCAAGATTCTCGGCTTCGACCGGGTTTTGGTGCTGGCCACGCCGGAGTACGATCCGAGCGTCGAAAAATGGGCCTTTCCGCCGGGAACTGTCGTGACCTGCGTCTCAGAAACCCGAGATGGCAGACAGGTGTTGGTAGCCAGCGAGAAGGTTTCATAGCACCGAGCGAAGAAGTCCTCATGATCACGCCGAGCGGGATTCGCCGCGGCTGTCCGAAGAGTTCTCCGCGGCTTCGTCGCTGATGCCGTACTCGAGCAGCTTCTTGTGCAAGGTGTTCCGATTGATCCCCAGCCGTGCGGCGGCCTTGATCTGGACGTTTCCGCACTCCTGGAGCACCTGCTCGATCAGTTCCCGCTCCACGCTTCCGACGAGGTGCTGGTAGACCTTCACCGAACTTTCCGGGCCGATCGTCCGCAGGGCGGTACGGACAAGTCGTTGCACCATGCCAGCCAGATCGTCGCCTCGTTCCCGAGGCAGCCGCAAACGCCGTTCGCCGCGGATCTGGGCCGCCAACATCTCCTCGGTGATCCATTCGTCCTGGGTCAAGACGACGGCCCGCTCGATGTCGTTCTCCAGTTCGCGCACGTTGCCGGGCCAATCGTGTTCCATGAGGATGTCAATCGCTCCCGGCGTCAGACCGCGGATGTTCTTGCGATTCTCGGCGTTGTAGCGCTTCAGGAAAAACTCAGCCAGGGCGGGGATGTCTTCCTTGCGTTCCCGCAGCGGTGGCAGGTAGATCGGCACCACGGCCAGACGGTAGTAGAGGTCGTCCCGGAAGCGACCGGCTTCGACCTCTTCTTCCAGGTGTTGATTGGTGGCTGCAATGACGCGGGTATCCACGCGAATCGTCCGGCTCTCGCCGACACGTTCAAACTCGTGCTCCTGAAGCACCCGCAGCAGTTTGACCTGGAGCTTGGGGCTGGTGCTGGAGATTTCGTCGAGAAAGATCGTGCCGGTGTGGGCGGCCTCGAAGCGGCCGGTCTTGTTGTCCACCGCACCGGTAAACGCCCCCTTGACGTGGCCGAACAGCTCGCTTTCCAGCAGGCTTTCGCTCAGTGCTCCGCAATTGACGCGGACGTAGGGACCGTCGCGGCGATTGCTGTAGTAGTGGATGGCCCGGGCGATGAGTTCCTTGCCAGTTCCGGTTTCGCCAATGATGAGGACGCTGGCTCGTGTCGGCGCGACCAGTCGGGTCAGCCGATACACCTGCCGCATCGGCTCGCTGTCGCCGACCACACCGGGCAGAGGTGATTCCAAGGGTTCCCTCGCTGGATCGAAACCGGCCATAGGGTTGATCTATGGCAGACAACCGCCGTCCGCAACGGCAGGACCGCCACTGAATTGGGATTGCCTTGCACACCGCGTGCCGAGAGCTGCTTTGACATAGAAAACAAAAAAGCCCCGACGGGGTTTCCGTCGGGGCCTGGATGGAGGTCGTGCCAATGTCGAATCAGTCGTCAAGCAGCAGGCTGACTTCCCAGCCCACCCGCTCCGCGGAGGCCCGCAGCTTCTCCAGGGCGCGGTTCTGAATCTGCCGCACCCGCTCCTTGCTGATGCGAAGGAGATGGCCGATCTGCCGCAGGCTGTGGGCCCCGGTTCCGGTCAAACCGAAACGGAGGTCGAGCACCCGCTTTTCCCGCGGCCGCAGGCTCTCCATGAGGAAGCGGAGCGCTTCCTGCCGCTCGGCATTGTTGCGAGCGTCGTTGGTGTTGTTGTCCGGCATGGCCTCGGTGAGCTTGAAGTCGCTATCGTCATCCAGAACAGCGTTGAGCGAAACCGGGGTCCGAGTGGCGGTCTGCAAATGCGTCAGATGCTCCAGACTCGATCCGGTACGCTTGGCCAGCTCCTGGGTCGAGGGCAAATGCTTGCCGCCGTGAGCCAGGGCTTCGGATTCCTGCTGCAACAGGCCGAGTTCCTGAAGGTGATGCGGCGACAGACTGACCAGATGGCTCTGACGGGCGACAGCGATCTGCAAAGTCTGCCGAATCCACCAGGTAGCGTAGGTAGCCAGCCGGGTGCCGTGGCTGACATCGAAGCGGTCGATGGCCTGCATCAGGCCGCAGACCGCTTCCTGGAGCAGGTCGGCATAGCTCAGCGCGTGATGCCGGAACCGCTTGGCGACGTGGGCCGCCAGCCGGATGTTCGCCGAGGCCAGGCGGTGCTTGAACGTCACATAGCGGTCGTGGAGTTTGCGGACGGTCGGGTTCCGACGAGCTTCCTCGTCGCAATGCTCGCGGATGAACTGAGCCATCGGCCACGGTTCCATAGGCGGCCGATGAGCGCGGAGGCGCGGAAAGGTCCGCACCAGGACCCGCACCAGTTCCGACTTACACTCCCAGAATCCGTTGAGCAATTCGCGCTCCTCTTCCGGCGTGAGGAGATCGGAAGAGTAGATCTCCGCCGGAGTCGAGGTCGCCTTCGCACGGCGCTTCCGTCGCTTTGTCTTCATGTGCCTTCCTTCCCAAGAACCCACAAGCAAGTACCTCTGGCAGCGGAGAGCGTCCATGCACAAACGCAGCCAGCTGACCCTTCAAACCTACCGAACGCGGGAGGGCAAAAACGAGGCGGGACGGAGGACCAAGCCCGAAGCGCTCAGGCCTGCGATGCGGTCAGATAGGACGCTACGCTCCACCCGCCGCATCCCTCCGTCGAACTCTTCTGCTGTTCTCTACCGACCGAACCGGCCACGCGCCGGTCCTTGACCCTGCGAGTCCTTCTTCGCAGTCCCACGTTTATGAGCAATCCATTCTAAGAAACCGGGCAGACGCTTTCAAGAGTCATTCTCGAAAAGTTTCCATCTCCCGGGTCGTAGGCCATTTCTGCTACGCCTGAGGTTGGTCAACTGTTCAGATCACGGTCTCACCGGGAGGGGAGCACTTGTGCGGCCGGAGGCTTGACCAGCCCACTGGCATGCGGCAAGGAACGGTGCCGTTTCGTTTGCGGCCCCCCGCGATGGCTTTATAATGGCAGGTATCTTGAGGACGCATGGCCTATGGAAGTTCGCAGGGAAAAGTCCAAGGAGATACCCGTGGTTCCATCCATCCGCTGCCGACTTGTTCCATGCCTCGCCCGGGTTCTGACGGCCGGTTTGGTCGCGATGCTTTCCGTCTCTGCCGGCGCGGAAGACGCCCAAAACGCTGCCAAGACCGGAAATCTCGTACCGGGTCCGGAACTCGTCCGCAGCCTGGAGGCCAGCGTCAAGTTCATGCAGTCGGCCACCCGGAGCGCCAGCGAGTTCAACCAGAAAGCCAAGGCGCTGGAAAACGAAGCCTACGCCTTTGCCATTCTCGTGCAGGCAGGCAGGGAAACCGAAGAGATGGCCCGTAAAGCCGGTCCGTTGACCGAAACGGCTTTGGCCCTCGCCGCTGCGGCCAAGAAGAAGAACTACAACGACGCCAAGAACCACGTCGCCGCCTTGGCAGACTTCAAGAAAGTCGAATCCGACGGCACAACGGTCGAGGTCAACTTCGGGAAAAGCGTGCCGCTGCGTAACCTCATGGAAGTCGTGCGGGACACGGATCAGGAACTCAAGAAGGCGACCCGGCTGACCGCTGCCAGCTGGAACCAGCGGGGCAAGGCCGAGGAGATTACCAACTACGCCAACCGCATGACCGCGTTGTCCCTGGCCATGCTGCACCACACGCCGGAAACGGACCCGGATGCCAAGAAAGGCCAAACAGCCAAGGTCTGGCGGGATACCTCCCAGGAGACGATGGACGCCTGCCTCGAACTCGCCAAGGCGGCCCGGTCCAAAAACGCCAACGAGTTCAAGAAAGCCTACACGGCTATGGACAAGGCTTGCACCCGCTGCCACGACGTTTACCGCGTCGAGGAGGATTGACCCATTCGGCAAGCCAAGCCGATTAGACTTCGAGGGGAGTCAAAAATCCACCCGGACGCCGACGGCCTTGAGTTGTTCCAGCTGCTGAGTTTTGGCCGCCTCGCTGAGCGGGTTTCCCTTGAGGTACAGCCGCAGGTACGGGGCGAACCGTCTAGCCCCGGCGGCATCTGCCTTGCACGCTTCTACTAGCGGGCCGAGGTCCGCAATCTGATTGCCCTGGAGTTGCAGCAGGCGGAGGTTGTTCAGCTTTGCGAGCGGCGAAATGTCCGTAACCTGGTTTTCAGCCAGGTTAAGGTTGTCGAGGTTGGAAAGGCCAGCCAGGGGCGACAAGTCCTTGATCTGATTCCGCGGCAAGCCCAACGAAGCCAAGCGTTTCAGACCGCTCAGCGGCGTCAGGTCGGCAATCTGATTTTTCCCAGCATACAAGGCGGAAAGAGCCATGAGGCCTTTCAGCGGCTCCAAGTTTGTGAGCTGGTTGCCGGTGATTTCCAGATACTGCAACTTGGTCAAGCCGGCGAGTGGGCCAAGATCGGTGATCTTGTTCTCGGACAAGTCCAACGACTGAAGATTGGTCAACTCCTTGAGCGGTGTCAGATCGCTGATCTGATTGCGGGACAGTTTGAGGAGGGCGAGGTTTTTGCACTTCTCCAGGCCGGTCAGGTCGGCGATGTTCTTGCCCGGCGCTTCCAGTACGAAGAGCTTGCTGAGGGCCTCGTCGTTGAGTTCGCCCTTCGGTTCCATGATGGCAGCCCGAACGGCCGATTCGAGATTGCTGTCCTTGAACGGGCCTCCCAAGACCGTCGGTGCCGCTGCGAGGACGACGAGCAGTGAAAGGTAGCAAGCGGATCGCATGGTCGCACACTCCTTCGGGTAGGAGATCCAAGGCAGGCTTCGAAAATAGCAGTACCCAGTGGGAACATCTTCGGCCAGACTCCGCCACGGCGTCTCAGGCCGCCTCGCCGTTCCTTCATCCTCAAATCACGGGATTTTCCGTTGACATGAGAAGCCCTCCCACGTACACAAAAGGATAGGTGTACAAGCAATCACCACCGGGAGGGTCGGGCCATGACCCGATCAGGATCGGCTCGTCGGACGCGGCAGCGAAACAAGGGCAAATCAAGCCGCCGCCTGGAGCTGCCCCTCGTGGCGGACTTGCCAGTGCCCGCCTACCGGCTGCCGAAGCTGGTCTTGGCGGAGCGGCGCGGATCGCTGCTGCGGCCCAATCCGCTGTCCGATTTCGTGGACGATGACGTGCTTAGTCTCAACCACGTCAGCGGATGTGCCATGCAGTGCGCCTTCTGCTATGCCCGCGCTTATCCGCGGTATGCGGGTGACGCCGTATTGACGCTGTACGCCGGCGCCGCCGAGCAGGTGCGACGGGAACTGACTCAGCGACCCACCCTGCCCCGTGCCGTTTATCTCTGTCCATCCACCGATCCGTTTCCTCCGCTGATGGAAGTGCAACGGGAAACGGCTGGGATTGTCGAGGTGCTGGCCCAGTTCCGCGTCGAGTCGTGGCTGATGACCCGCGGTTTCATCAGGCCGAGCATCGTTGACCACTTGCAGCCGCACGCCGACCTGATCCAGGTCACCTTCCCGTTCATGACCGCCGACGAGAAACTGCGGCGAATCCTGGAGCCGCTGGCCGCTCCGACGCGGATGCGGCTTCGGCAGGCCAGGGAACTTCTGCGACGCGGCTTCCAGGTGCAGGCCAGTCTGGAACCGCTGGTCCCCGGCCTGACGGACTCGCGGGAGCAGATGGTTCTTCTTCTGGACGCGCTAAAGGCCAGTGGTATCAACTCGGTCTCGGCGGCGTACTTGTTCGTGCGGCCCGGGATTCAACAGAACGTGGAGAAACAGTGGGGCCCCCTGGGTTTGGCGGAACCGATTCTGGACCGCTATGTCGATGGGCCGATTCTGCCCATGGGACGTATTGCGGCGGCCCGTCATCTGCCCCGCGGCGACCGCCAACGGGGCTACGCTCTGCTGATGGCTTTGGCGGCTGAACGGGACATGACCGTTCACGTCAGCGCTCTGACCAATCCGGACTTCAGCGCGCCACCCTCTCCGTCCATTCGCCACGACCGGCCTTTGCGGCAAATGGAACTAGGCCAGGGCAAGCCGTGGACGGACTAGGTATTGCCGTGCCATACCCTACTGCTGCGTCAGATGCCGTAGAACTTGACCGCGTTGTCGTGGAAAAGCTTGCGTTGCTCCTCGGCTGGCCGACTGGCGACCACCGCTTTGAGGCCGTTGACCCATTCTTGAAGCGACGCTCCCAGGGTGCAAACCGGCCAATCGCCGCCGAACATGACCCGATCCGGTCCGAAGCAATCGAAGACGTGATTGACGATGGGGGCGATGTCGTCGGGCTTCCATTGGCCCGGTTTGGCCGTGGCGATGAAGCCGGACACCTTGCACACGATGTTCTTCCGCTTGGCAATGTCGGCAAGATCGCGCTTCCACGGGGTAAGATCCCGCATTTGCAGGCTTGGATTGCCGCAGTGATCCAAGATGAAACGGGTGTTCGGGCAGGCATCCACGAGCTTCGCCATGTCCGGCAATTCGGCCGGGCGGATGCACAGGTCAAAGCTCAGGTCCAACTCCCCGAGCAACTGAATGTTTTTGACGAACAGCGGCTGGAGGCAATGCCCGGGCGGCGTCTGCGGAACGTGCAACACCCGACGAATCCCCTTGATGATGGGATGGTCCCGGTAGCGGCGGACGTAGGCCGGGAAACCGTCTGACTCCGGGCGACCGGAGATGACGGCGGCTACGGTCGGCGTCGTCTTCGAGCGGCAAAGCTCGATGATGTATTCCGCCTCGGCATCCTGCTGCGCGGGATCGACATCGACTTCCATGTACACCGCCTTGACGATGTTCAGCCCCTCGGCTGCCTTGGCGTAGTCGCTGGGCAGATAGCTGCGGGCTAGCGGTGTGCCGGGCTGAATCCAGGGAAGTTTGAAGCGGCTCAGGTCCCAGAGGTGCTGGTGCGTGTCCACGATCGGCAACATGGTGGTCTTTTCTCCGGCATTCCCCCGGCCGACCAAGGCGGTCGCAGCGGCGGCGCACAGGAATTGACGTCGGTTCATGGCGGTCATGTTCGGCAGGACTCCCCCTATCGGCAGCGGGCGGATAAGCCTTGGCCCGACCGGATCGTGGCTTTAAATGTGCTCCCGTGCTTCGAGGACTTTCTGCACCAGCAAGGCGACATTGTCCTCGTCCACGAAGGGCGAGAGGATGTACGACTTCAAGGCCACGATCGGCAAGCCATACGGGGTGTGACGATAACACTCGGTCAACGAAATGACAACGCCCCGCCCGGCCAGGGCCTCCTCGTGCAGGTAGGCGGCAATTCGCCGGTTGTAGTCGTTGTGCTTCAGGAGGGACTCGCGGAAGTCGGCCTCTCGGAACTCCCGCCGCGGCACCGTGAAGGTGTCCACGCCGTCGGGATAGGCACGGAACAGCGTCACCGTGCCGAAGTTGTCTCGATTCACCACCGTCGTTGAACTGTGCCCGTCCAGGTGCTCCCGCAACATTTGGGTCATCTCGACGAGATGGCCCAGCACCGCCTGCCAGCCTTCTTTGCCGAACAACAGCAGGTTGGCTAACGCCGCCATCGCTCCCGCGCCGCCTCGGGACGCTTCCAGGGTGAACATGCCGGGGCGGTGCTCGCCGAAGTGGTACAGGTACGGCATCTGCTCCGGCGATCGGCTCAGCAGGTCGAAGTCCTTGCGGTCCTTGACAAGAAACAGGCTGGAAATGTAGGGGCAGAAGCCGGTCTTGTGGAAGTCGATGCCGATGGAATCGGCCAATCCCAGGTGGCGGATGCGTCGCTGAGCGCCGGCCAAGGCCCGCACCGTCCGCGGACGGAAGCCCAGCACGTTTTCTTCCCACGAATAGTCATTGAAGACCGCCCAGGCCCAGCCGATCACTGCGTCGGCGTGGACGTGGGGCCGATACGGCAGTCGGTAATCCTCCACCAACTGATCGCGCAGCCGGACGATAGCCTCGAGGTCGTCCAGGCCGAACGCGTCCGTGGTACCCAAGGTGGCGATGAAGGCGGCAATCCGCTTGCCCGCTTCAAGCAGGCGGCGTGATTCCGCTTCCAAGGCATCCAGTCGAATGGAATTGTCCTCGCTGCTGGGAATGGCCACGACGTTGTTGGTACCGAGACCCAGCCAACCGCCGACGTTGTACCGGCAATAGTGGCTGACGTCGGAAGCGATGAGCACGGCTTCGGAACACAGGCCATTCTTCATGGAACCGGGACAGGCTTTTTCGAGGCCGATTTTGACTCCGTACAGCATCGTGCCGGTTCCGCCGAACGTGAACACGCCGCCGCAGGTTTCCGGATCATAGCCGACCATGCGGGCCGTGATCGACGCTGCCTCAACCTCGGCAACGGCGATGAGACGGCTGTATTCGTCGGAACCGAGATTCGCGTTGTACTGGCTGGCCAGCAGAACGCCGATGAGGCTGGGAATCGAAGTGGGGGGCACGACATTCTGCTGCGAACGGGGGTGGCCAAAAATGGTCATGCCACGCAGATGGTCCACGAGGTGCGAGGTGACTTCTTCGACACTGCTGCTGTGGTCCGGCAGGACGGCCTCGCGCGCATGGCGGTAATCCAAGGTGACGGCATCCCCCAGAATCGGCAATTCCGATTTCAGAGCGTCCACCTGATCCAACGCCCGCATGATTGAATGCACGAAATAGGAATCATGCACCCGATCCGAGACCGGCTGCGGAAACGAGAGTCGAAGTCGTTGCAGAATGTCCCGGTAGCCCGACGCCATGATTCCGCTCTCCCCAGGTCAGCGGCCTGGGGATAGTGTACGGACCACGCCGCCAGGGCAGTCGGGATCAGTCTAAGCGGCTTCGCTCCAGTCGTAGTGGCCGATCTGCCGCGAGGGATGCAGCATTACTTCGATGGCGGTGACGATGCGATCCGGTCCCCGGCCGTCGATGAGATTGCGGCCTGAACGGGCCATGGCTCGACGTTCCAGGGGATCTCCCGCGAGCGTCTGAACCGCCTGAAGGATGGCCGAATCCGTGGTATGCTCGTGCCATCCAAGACAGAGGGCGGCCCCTTCTTCTTCGAGCCGCTGGGCCGTCGTGAAGTGGTTCCGATCCTGGACCAGCAACACCGTGGGCACGCCGACACAGGCAAATTCCAAGGCCCAGATGTTGCCGTCGCAGATGGCCAAATGGCACCGGGATACCCGCCCCGCCACCTCGGGCAATTCGGTGTTCAGTGTCACCCGGTTGTCACTGGCCTGAGCCAGCTCCCGCCAGCGCTCCACCAGCGGATGCCAAGGCCGAGCCAGGATGTCCAGATGGGGCAGTTTCGTCTTCTCCAGAAGCAGCCGCACGACGCGTTCCGTCAGGTTGTTGGGATCGTCGCCGAAGCCGACGAGGATTCGCAACGGCTCCGGCGGTTCCTGGGCGCGGCTCGGCCGAACTCGGCGGATTTCCGGTCGGACCAGCGGATACCGTCGGCCGCACAGCACCTGGGTCCCGGGACAGACCTCGTAATCCTCGACGTTGTGATTGAGCGTCGGATTGAAGACCAGTTGAGTCGGAAAGCGGAATGACGCTGCGATGTCAACGGCCATGACCATAGGCCCGAGGGCGACGACCTCGGCCAGATAATCCGGTCCGACCTGAGGCGAATCAATGATGACGGCGGCTGGGCGGATGCGACGGATTTCCTGGGTCAATTCTTCCAGGTCGTCGGCTTGCCCGGCTGGTGATCCGGCTTCGATCCAGGTGTCGCCGTTGCGGCGAATGGCAGCGGCCAGGGGAACTGCGGGTTCCAGTTGGCCTAGAAAATGACAAGGTCGCCGTCTTCGCTGCAAAGCATAGGCCAGGCTCAGACAGCGAACCAGACCCTCCCAACCAGTGGAGCGCGTACCATCCACGCGAATCAACACAGGTTCCCGAGTCATGCCATCTTCCCTGTTTGCGACTGGGGTCCAGCCGGCACGAGGAACAGGCAAGCCGATCAGCACGGCACAAGCGGCCGCGCCCGCAGGCTCGATCACGAAGAGAACCCGAAAAGGGAGATAATCAGTGGTGAGACCAGGCAGAAAGGTCGCGGGTCATGGGGCCTCTTCCCTCCTCTTGGGCCGTCCGTGGCCCGGTGCCGGTTCGGACGAGTGTTCCGGTCTCGTCCGAAAGCGGGGCGAATCTTAACGGCTCTTGGCAACGAAAAAAAGGCCAGTCTTCTTCAGCTCGCTGCTGATCTGCCACGCAGCCAGTGAACCGCTCCCACAACGATGCCAGCAGATGCCAGAAGAATCGCAGTTCCCAGACTAATCCACTTGCCCCACCGAAGCGACGCCGGGTCCATGACCATGACGACTTCGTGCTCACCCTCCGGCACCCGCACAGCTCGAAAGGCATGATTTGCCCGATAGATTTGCACCTCGCTTCCGTCCACATAACACCGCCATCCGGGGAACCACACTTCGGAAAACACCAGGAAGGCTGGCTTGTCGGTCCTGGTGCGGTAGATGAGGCGATTCGGCTCTCGCATCACCGACTTGCAGGCTGCCATTTCCAGGGGCGATCCTTCCGCCTCCTTCAACCCTTCGATGAGCACCGTTTTTCTCAAGTCTGTCTTCTTGAGCGTTTCCAGCATCTTGGATCGTTCCGGAGCCGGGACAGCCTGGCCGACCAACCAGGCTCGCGGGAACGCTTCAAGATTCTCGTATACCGTGTATGGGGGCAACTCGGTGATCCTCGGCCAACTCATCACGTTGTAGGAGCCGATGGGATGATCATCTCGGAACACGGCCCGGTATCGGCTGTCACTGGCAATCGGCTGCTCCCCCGGCACGGCGAACTCCGGATCGCTCGGTTGGACGATGTAGCGCACGGCCAGGGAGTC
>JANWWR010000025.1 GCA_025055835.1 Gemmatales bacterium
ATACTATCCGAACCCGACGGGCAATACGCTGGGTCGTTCGAACTACGTTGGCAACGCGGGCTGCATCGGTCCCAGCAGCGACCCGTTCTATGGTCAGTGGGTGGGGCCGTTGTACAGCCGCTCGGACCTGAGCCTGGGTCAATTGGCAGCCCAAGACGGTACCAGCAACACCGTGCTGTTCGGTGAAACCCTGGGTGGCCAAGGCACGGGCAACCGCGACTTTGCCCTGTGCTGGTCGGTTGGTTTCTATCCGACGGCCTGGGGTCTAGGCCGCAGCACCTTGCCAGCAAGCAACCCGGCGGGAGCCGCTTGGTATCGCCTGGCCAGCCGTCACCCGGCCGTGGTGCAGGTCTCCTTCGGCGACGGCTCTACCCGTGGCGTTCGCTATGGCCAGACCACGACCTTCTTCTCGGACGACTGGTATGTGTGGATGGAGATCACGGGTCGTAAGGACGGCGGCAACCGGGATCGTTCCGCGTTGCTTGATTAGTTAAACTTCTGCTACCGGACGGAACGGCGCGGCCTAGAGCCGCGCCGTTCGCGTTCCCTCGCTTCAGTCGATAGGAGAAACCATGAAGCTGCGGACTTTAGCCATCGGACTTTTGTTGGTGAGTCTGGGCCTCGGATGCGGTTCTAGTCGGCAAGCTGAGGCTCCCAAAGACACCAAGGACTACGGCGGAAAGGCAACTGCCCCGGAACCCGTTAAACTCCCGCCCCCTCCCAAGTAAACCACCCGAAACTGGTTTGTTCCTCACCAGGCTCCACGGTCGATCCGTGGGGCCATTTTTTTCTCTGCCCGCCAGTCGCTACAATAACGACCGCAATCAAGCCCCGAGGAGAAGAGGGCGGTGCGGAAACGAACCGTCTTGGTCTGGGTTTTCATCGCGTTGCTGGGGTGTGCCAGGCCCTCCTGGGCCGGGCTGTATGATCCCACGCAGCCGCTGCAACCCGTCCCCGATCCGCAGGAGTTCTTGCTTCGCCAACTGGCTGAACTGCGTTCTCTGGGGCCTCCGGACGTCCTGCTGGGCGGCCAGACCAGCGCCGCTCGGGATGAGGCCCTGGCACGCATCCAGCATTTGCGGCAACAGGGCGAACGTCTCTCCGCCGCCGACACAGCCGCTTTAGGGGCTTTGCTCATCCGTGTCCGTCGCACTCAACCCGGGGGACAGGACTTCGAGGAAGCCCTGCAAGTGCTTGAAGCCGCTCGGCGACGATTTCCAAGGGACTTTTACATTCTGACCAACCTGGCAACGGCCTACCAGCTCACCGGCCGACTCGATGCCGCCGCCAGCCTGTTGCAGGAAGCCCTTGACTACGCCCCGCCGGAGCTTCGCACCCTGGAACGCTATCACCTCCAATTGGTCCGGGAACGCTCCCGGGAACAAGTCACCCTGGGACTGGCTCCGCTCGACCGGCTCTTTCTCGGGCCGGATCGAACGCCGGTCCGGTACGTCGGCCCCCAAGGCGAATGGCAGGTCGGCACCCTCGCTGATGCGGAACGCGCCAAACTGCCCAACGGCTCCGTCGCAGAGGCGATGCGAATCGTACAGCATCTGTTGCTTTGGTTTCCAGACGATGCCCGGCTGATGTGGCAGTTCGGCGAGCTGGCCAACGCCTCTGGCGACCTGAAGACCGCGGCCTTGGCTCTGGGTCAGGCCGTGTACAACTTCCGCCTCTCGACCCCCCAACTCAAGGAACGTCGCTTCATCCTTCAGGAAGCGGTCGCCTGGCGGGAAGTGCTGGGCCGTGCCGGGGATGAGGACCGGCAGTTGGCCTGGCTGCTTCAGACCGTAGCCGCCTCCGTGCCGGGGCTTCCGCAACCGGACGTCAGCGGTGTGATGGTCGCCCAGGGTGTCGCCTTGCCGAGGCCGAAAGACCTCTTCGGCGGAGGACTGCTCATCGGTGGCGCAGGTTCGTCCGGGGAAGACCCGGCCGAGGAGCCGCCGGTCAACTGGATCGCCACCGTTTCCTGGCAGGGCTGGACGGCGGTTGGCGTCGGCGTAGCGGTCATGCTCCTGCTTTTCGCCTTGCAATTGCGGGAATGGTTGCGGAAGCGAACAACCTGACAGGCAGAAACGGAACAGGCCATGCACGAGCTTTCCCATCAGTTTCTCAAGGAATTGCTTTTGACCCCCAGCCCGTCGGGCTACGAGCAGCCGATCCAGAACGTCGTCCGCTCCTGGGCCGGACGTTACGCCGATGAAGTGCGGACCGACCGCCACGGCAACGTCATCGCCGTCCTCAACCCCTCCGGCAAACCGCGGGTCATGCTGGCCGGGCACTGCGATCAGCTCGGTCTCATGGTCCAGTACATCGACGACAAGGGATTCCTCTACGTCCAGCCCATTGGCGGCTGGGACATGCAGATTCTCCTGGGCCAACGCCTGACCGTGTGGACCCGCACCGGCGGCATTCCCGCCGTGGTCGCCCGCCGCGCCCCGCATCTGCTCACCAATGAGGACAAGAATAAGGTCCCGCAATTCCAGGACATCTGGGTGGACATCGGGGCCAAGGACGGCGACGAAGCCCGTCAGGTCGTCCGCATCGGCGATCCGATCACCTGCACGCTGCACTACGGCGAATTGCGGAACAATCTCGCCTTTGCCGCCGGCATGGATGACAAGGTCGGCCTGTGGACCGTGATGGAAACCCTGCGTCTGTTGCATGATCGGCGTCTCGATGCCGCCGTTTACTGCGTTTCCACGGTGCAGGAAGAAATCGGCCTGCGTGGCGCGACCACCAGCGCCTACGGCATTCAGCCGACCGTTGGCATCGCCGTGGACGTCACCCATGCCACCGACACGCCGAACAACGACAAGAAGCAGGTCGGCGAATGCTCCGTGGGCAAAGGCCCGGCCCTGACCCGCGGTCCGAACATCAATCCGAAGGTCTTCGAACGACTGGAACAGGCCGCCCAGAGCCTCGGCATCCCGTACCAGATCAAAGGCTATCCGCGCGGCACCGGCACCGATGCGAATGTGATGCAGCTTTCCCGGGACGGCGTCGCCACCGGCCTGATCGGCATCCCGAACCGTTACATGCACAGTCCCGTGGAAGTCGTCAGCCTCGACGACCTCGACGCAGCCGCTCGACTGCTTGCCGAGTTCTGCGCCGCAATCCGCTCCGACATGGATTGGACGCCTTGATGCCTAAATCCGCTTGAATTGCCGATCCAACTCCTGCTTACTGAGCAACAGCGCCGTGGGTCGGCCATGCGGGCAGTGATGGGTGTCGTCGGCGAGATGCCGCTGCGCTACCAGAGCCTCCACCTCCTCCGGAGCCAATGCATCCCCGGCTTTGACCGCCGCCTTGCAGGCCATCACCTTGAGCAATTCGTCCAGCAGTTGTTCGGGACTGGGCGGAACGCCATGCGAAGCGAGATGCTCGACCGCTGCCCGCAGCAGCTCTGCCGGCGACGTCCGCCGCACCATCGCCGGATAACTCCGCAACAGCACTGTACTGCCGCCAAACTCTTCCACCGCCAGCCCTAAACGCTCCAACGTCTGACGGTGCTCCAAAGCGTAACCGGCCAGTTCGGGCGGCAGGTCGATCGGTTCGGGAACGAGAAGCTGCTGCACTTCGAGATCGCCGCTGCGAAGCCGTTCCTTCCAGGATTCGTAAAGAACCCGCTCATGCAAGGCGTGCTGGTCGATGACGAGCAGACCTTCCTCCGTTTCGAGGATGAGATAGGCGTTGTGCATCTGCATCACCCGCGGCGGTCGGCTTTCACTCCCGGCGAATAACGCGTCAGCCTGTCGAGTGTCACAAGCCGATGCACTTGGTGGCGGGGGTATGTCAATCGAAGGTGCTGCCTGAATTCGGCTGGAGGCGGCGGTTGGTTCCGGACTTTCCGAGATCGAAGCAAGGGAATTCGAGATCCCTCCGAATGGTTTCGCTGTCGGCCGAGCCAGGAGCGGAGCGGAGAGCGAAGAAGTTCGCAGTGTCGGCGTCAATTCGGCTTGTCGCAGCCGTTCCCGCACCGCTCCGCAGACCAGATGATAGATCGCCTGGGCGTCTCGGAAGCGGACTTCGCTTTTGGTAGGATGCACGTTGACATCCACCAGATCGGGAGGCAGTTCGAGAAAGAGGAATGCGATGGGATATCGGCCGACCATCAACAGCCCGTGATAGGCTTCGAGCAAGGCATGGGACAAAGCCCGGTCGCGGACCCAGCGGCGATTCACGAACAGATACTGCATCCGAGGATGGCCGCGATCCTGGCTCGGATCGGCGACGAATCCGTGCAGCCGGGCCGGTCCTGCCTGGGCGTTCACTTCCAACAAGGCCGAGCGGATTTCGTTCCCGAAAAACAGACCGAGCCGGTCCAGCAGCCCGGCGGAACGCGGCACCTCGTACACCAGGCGGTCGTTGTGTGTAAGTTTCAGATGCAGATCGGGACAGGCCAAAGCGAGCCGAATGACAACCTCGGCGACGTGGCCGATTTCCGTGGCGACAGAGCGAAGGAAGCGGCGACGAACCGGCGTGTTGAAGAACAGCTGCCGGACTTCGATCCGCGTGCCGGGGCTGCCATTCCACGACCTCACTGGCCCGACCTGGCCGCCTTCGCAGGTGATCTCCGCGCCGACCTCGCTGCCCGCTGGCCGCGACTGCAAACGGACCCGGGCGACATTGCCGATGGAAGCCAACGCCTCGCCCCGGAAGCCGAGTGTCTGGACGCGGAACAGATCGTCCGGTTCGTGCAGCTTGCTGGTGGCATGGGGGGCGAAAGCCAAGGGCAAATCTTCGGCGACGATGCCGCAGCCGTCGTCCACGACGCAGATCAGTTCCAGCCCGCCTTTTTCGACGGCGACATCGATGCGGCTCGCTCCGGCATCCACGGCGTTTTCCAGCAATTCCTTAACGACGCTGGCCGGGCGTTCGACGACCTCTCCCGCGGCGATGCGGGTGAACACCTCGGGACTGAGCACACGAATCCGCGGTAAGGATGGGTTCAAGGACGTCGGCCCTCATTCCGTTCCGCGAGGAAATGATCGGCTTGGTGTCAGGTGGCCGGCTGCTTCGTAGCGCTGCGCCGCTTGCCTTCCAGGCCCCATTGCTTGATCTTGCGATACAGGGTCCGCTCGCCGATGCCCAGCATCCGTGCCGCCTCTTCCCGGTTGCCGTGCGTCAGTTCCAGGGCCTGCTCGATATAGTAGCGTTCCACGGCTTCGAGCGGCTGGCCGATCAGGCTCGGCGTCCCGGCGGCCACACTGGGAGCCAGCGGCACCTGTGAAATCGGTTCGCCTTCCGGGAGGTCGTCCAGGCCGAGAATGCCGTCGCGGTCGAGCACCACCATGCTGTCAATGAGGTTCTTCAATTGCCGGATGTTGCCCGGCCAGTCGTAAGCGACCAAGGCCCGGCGGACCTCCGCCGCAATGCCCGTGACCGTCTTGCCGTGCTTCTGGCTGCATTCCTTGAGAAAATGGGCCGCCAGCAGCGGGATGTCCTCCTTGCGTTCCCGGAGCGGGGGTAGTTTGATCGTGACCACTTTGAGCCGATAATACAGGTCCCGACGAAAAGCCCCCTGGGCCACGGCCTGTTCCAGGTCGCGGTTGGTCGCCGACAGAACCCGGACATTCACCTTGATCGCTTCGTTGCCGCCGATGCGGAAGACCTGGCCGTCTTCCAGTACCCGCAGCAATTTGGCCTGGAGTGTCAGGGGCATGTCACCGACTTCGTCGAGAAACAGCGTACCGCCATTGGCGTACTCGAACTTGCCCTTGCGAAGGCGATCCGCGCCGGTGAACGCTCCCGGCTCGTGGCCGAACAGTTCGTCCTCCATGAGGTTCTCGTTCAGGGCCGTGCAGTTGAGCGGCACGAACGGCTTGTTCTTCCGCGGGCTGTTGTTGTGGATGGCCTTGGCGACCAGTTCCTTGCCCGTGCCGGTTTCCCCCTGGATCAAGACCGTGGCATTGGTCGGAGCGATCTGCTTGAGTTTCTCGATGATCTGATGAATGGCCGGACTGGAGCCGATGATGCCCTCGAAGCCGAACTTCTCGTCGAGTTGCCGATGGAGTTCGAGATTGGTCTTCGCCAGCCGCTTCCGCTCGGCGGCTTTGTCCACGACCGCCCGCAATTCGTTGATGTCGAGCGGCTTGGTGAGGTAATTGGCCGCCCCCTGCTGCATCGCCAGCACCGTGGACTTGATGTCCCCGTGGCCGGTGACGACCACCACCTCCGCGTCCGGCAGTTCCATCTTGGCCTTGCGCAACAAAGCCAGGCCGTCCACCGTATCCATCTTCAGGTCGGTGATGATGACGTCGTAATCCTCGTTTTCGATCTTGCGGGCACCTTCCGGCCCGCTGGTGGCAATGTCGCACTCGTAGCCGATCCGCTCCAGGCTCTCCGCCACCGCCTGGGCGTGGGCTTCCTCGTCATCGATGACCAAAACGCGAATCTGATCGGAGTTCATCGTGGCAGCTTCATCGGGAAGGGAGTGTCGTTTTGTGAGATTGTACGGACTGCCAAGGCGGCAGCCAACTTCCGGTTCTTCTGGGGCCGGAAGCGCAACATTTCGCACAACCCATTTTTGCTGCGGTTTTTCCCGGGTCCAAGCTGTCCGCCAGCGGCGCGGAAAGCAACCTCCACACCACAAGTCCAAGTGCTGAATGCACTTGTGACAAAGACCGAAGGCACATCACTCGGCGCATCAAAACACCACTCTTCCGCGGGTGCGCAAGGTTTTCGCGCAACATTGGCACGAGCTGTTTTCCGGGAGCTTCCGACCTCGGAAACGTTGTGCCGAGATAAGGCAAGCATCTTTGCGGACACCGTCCTGTCAGATCGGCAGTTGAGCATAAAGCGACGACACCGAATATCCCATGGCCGGGGGAAAGCCCCAGCGGACAGTTCCCCGATCCATCGTAACACGACTTGGGATGACCGCCCTATGTCGGTAGGCCTACCCCATCGGCTCTGCGGAACCCAAAGGCAAAGCAAAAGGCCGCTCCCGGGTTTTTTCAGGAGCGGCCTTCAAAGTCGCATTCCAACGTGCTTTCGGTCCTGCGAACCGGCAGGGTCAGCTCAGAATGCCGTGGATGATCTCGCCTTTGACCAGTTCCCGCGGCTGGTTGAGGTGGTTGTACACGATGGTCGCCGGGTCGATGCCCAGGCTGTAGTAGATCGTCGCCAACAGATCGCAGGGGTGAACTGGGTTCTCGATCGGAGCGGAAGCGGTCTTGTCCGACTTGCCCCAGACGAAGCCACGCTTCACGCCAGCCCCGGCGATGACGGCGGTGTAGCAATAGGGCCAGTGATCTCGGCCGTCGTCCTGGTTCTCGTTGCCGGATGTGCTGACACCGCGCTGCGGGGCCCGGCCGAACTCGCCAACCGCCACCACCAGCGTCTCCGAAAGCAGGCCGCGGTCATCGAGGTCTTCGAGCAGCGTGGAAAGCCCAGCATCCAGCAGGGGAGCGGCCTGATTCTTAATGCGGTAGGACAGCCCGGCGTGGGTGTCCCAGGAGTGGTTGTCCGAGTTGGCGACCTTGGGCCAGTTCACCTCGACAAATCGCGTCCCCGCTTCGACCAGCCGACGAGCCAGCAGGCAGCATTGGCCGAAGGTGTTTCGACCGTACCGATCCCGCAGCTTCTCCGGTTCCTTGGTCAGATCGAAGGCTTCCCGTGCCCGACCCGAAACGACCAGACTAAGGGCCTTCTGATAATACTCGTCGAGGTCGTACTTCTTGACCGCCTGATCGATCTCCGGCATGCCCGACGCGATCAGGTCCCGAAGCTTGCCGCGATTGGACAATCGCAGGGCAGACGTCTCCGGCCGCAGCTGGAGATCATCCACCTTGATGCGGTCCATCTTGTTCATGTCCATGTCGTCGCCGGGCGGGAAGAGGTAGTACGGGTCGTAGGCCCGACCGAGGAACCCGGCGGTGCCGCCCTTGTTGACGACGTTGCTCTCCTGAAGCGGCCGGGGCATCATGACGAACGGCAGCATGGGCACGTCCGGCGGCTTGAGGCGGGCGACGTTGCTGCCGATGTTCGGGAAATCCTTCGGCGTCGGCGGTTCCAGCTGCCCGGACGGGCTGACCTTGTCGGTCGTGTAGCCGGTGAGCATCTGGTACATGGCGGCCGTGTGGTTGAACAGACCCACCGGCGTGTAACTCATGGAGCGGATGAAGGTCAGCTTGTCGGTGACCTGGGCCAGGCGGGGCAGCACCTCGGTGACGCGGACGCCCGGCAGCTTGGTTGGGATGGCTTTGAAAACGCTGCGGACGTTGTCCGGGACGTTGTCCTTCGGGTCCCAAAGGTCCAGGTGGCTGGGACCGCCTTGGAGGTATAGAAGAATGACGCTCTTGGCCTTGTTCCAGCCGGGACCGCCGCTGATCTGCGAATTGGCGGAGGCCTTTTGCCAGGCGAACAGGTCGGCCAAGGTCACGCCGATCATGGCCGATCCGCCGACGCGGAGCAGATCACGGCGTGTCCAGCCGTCGCAGGTATCACGGCTCACATGACCGGGAATCACCAACATGGCACGCCTCCTGGGAGGGTCGAAACAGGGTGGGAACATCGGGAGCGGAGCCGAACCGCCGCCGTCGGTCCGGACGATCTCCACGCCCCCTTCTCGTCGGGGTCTAATATACCGCTGAATCGGCTCCCGGGTCAACGAGGTTGAAAGGTTTTTTCGCAAACGAACCAGACCCCCTCGGCGGAAACCCGAAGCGCCAGCGAGGAACACATCAACGTCAGCAGGAAGTGTCATCTGTACGTCACGGCGAGCGGGAAGCGTTAGCTTCCCGGTCGCCTGAACTCGTCCTTCGGCGCGATGCACGGAGGGCTGACGCCCTCCGCTCGGCTAAACGTTAACCCGAAGCGTCAGCGAGGGAAAAAAACGATGCGAGACGGATGCCAATCCCACCCTCGCTTACGCTTCGGGTTTTCCGGGATACTCTGTGAACTGAGCATGAATAGCTTACTTCTGGGGAGCAGGTCTTCGAGGGACACGGGAGGATCCTTGAGTCACGATTACGAATCGGTTCCTCTTTTGGCAGGATCAGAAATGCAGTAACAGCCCAGGGTGGTAAAATCATGATCGTTGCATTGCACTGTAGGAAGATCACGATGGTCAGCTGCCTGGTCGTAATTGGCCTTTTTGCACTAAGAGTTTGCACTGAACCCTCGTTATACGGCCCCATCACACCGACATCAGAAGCGACGAGGTTGCTTATTAATTCAGGCACGGCTGCGGAGGTGCCGTCAAGCTCGATGTCGTTTATTCGGATAAGCCAAGAGGCACGGGGATTTGTTCTGGACGGAACGAACCAAGACTTTCAACCGTGGGGTTTTAATTATGACCACGATGAGCGTGGCCGCTTGTTGGAGGATTATTGGGAAGCGGAATGGGCCAAAGTAGAAGAAGATTTTGCGGAGATGAGGGCCCTGGGTGCCAACTGTGTGCGCATTCATCTGCAATTTGGCAAGTTTATAGACGGC
>JANWWR010000202.1 GCA_025055835.1 Gemmatales bacterium
CTGATCTTAGCGGGAGCGTCAGCGGGGTGTCAATGAGAAAATGCGAAGTTTGAGAAGGATGGGGAATGCAAGTAAACGCACATTCGCACCTGTTTCGCAATCAAAATCGGTGCTTGCCCTGGCGCGGGACAGCAGATTGAATTCCACCCGGCAATTGTTAGCGTTCAGGAAACTTCATCGTCGGTAGCTTCCCAGCCCCACGGCCTCGCGGACCAGATTCATGGTCTGGATTGCTTCGGCGCGTGCTCTCTCGGCTCCTTGGCGAAGGGCCTTCTCGACGCGCTCTGGATGTGCGGCCAGTTCTTTGCGTCGCTCCCGGGCCGGCCCGAAACAGGCGTCGATCTTTTCAAGAAGCATGTTCTTGACCGTGCCGTAACCGAGGCCGCCGGCGCGGTACTTCGCCGCCAGATCGGCCTGTTCCTCCGGGGAAGCGAACAGGCTGTAGAGTTGGAAGACATTGCATTTCGCGGGATCCTTGGGGGCCTCAACCGGCGTACTGTCGGTGACGATTCCCATGACCTGCTTGCGCAGGACTTTTCCTTCGGCGAAAATGTCGATGGTGTTGCCGTAGGATTTGCTCATTTTGCGGCCATCGGTGCCGGGCACCTTCGGCGTTTTGCCCAACTGGTAGGTCGGCAGCGGAAAGATTTCGCCGTAGGTCTGATTGAAGTAGCCAGCCATGTCGCGGGTCATCTCGATATGCTGCACCTGATCCTGGCCGACGGGCACCAGATCGGAACGGTAGATGAGGATGTCGGCGGCCATGAGAATCGGATAGGTGAAAAGTCCGACGCTGGGAGTGATTCCTTGCTCGATCTTGTCCTTGTAGGAGTGGGCCCGTTCCAGCAGTCCCATGCCGGTCACCGTGGACAGGATCCACGCCAGTTCCGTCACCTCCGGCACGTCGGACTGACGGAAGAAGGCGACCCGCTCCGGATCCAGCCCCAGCGCCAGGTAATCCAGAGCGGCATCCAGCACGTTTTGGCGGAGTACGTCACGGTCGTGGATCGTGGTCAGCGCGTGGTAGTCGGCGATGAAGTAAAAGCATTCGCCCTGGTCCTGTAGCTCAATGTGCTGCTTGATCGCACCGAAGTAATTCCCCAGGTGCAACTTGCCGCTCGATTGCACGCCGCTAAGGATTCGCTTACGACCTGCGTTCGATGCTGTCATGGTGGATCAGTCAGAAGAATGTGAAGGTGCGAATGAGGAAGGTGGCAGCTTCCTGTACCAGTGGCCCGAGAAACCGCGTGTATCCCGAGAAGACCAGCACGGCGATGACGATCATCCCAACCACCTGGGCCTGGTAGCTGTACATCCAATCCGCGAGTTCCCGAGGCAGAACCATAGCGATGATCTTGCTGCCGTCCAACGGCGGAATCGGCAACAGATTGAAGAAGGCCAGGACCAGGTTGACAGCGATCATGTTCAGCAAAAACATGGCCAGACGCTCCGCGATCTCGGGTCTGACCTGGGCTGCCACCACGGCACCGTTGAGGAGCAGGGCACATAAAAGAGCCAGGAGCACGTTCGAGATCGGACCCGCGGCGGCGACCAGGCTCATGCCGAGGTAGCGATTGACGCGGAAGTTCAGGTAGTTGACCGGCACTGGCTTGGCCCCGCCGAAGATGACTCCGCTCCCGGAGAGGGCCAGAGCAAGCGGCAGGATCACGGTCATGAACGGGTCGATGTGCGGCAAAGGATTGAGCGTCAGGCGACCGAGCAGTTTGGCCGTGTCGTCGCCAAGCCACAAGGCCGTCAGGGCGTGAGCGAATTCGTGGATCACCAGGCAGAACAGCAGTCCCACCCAGACGGCGATCGTCATTGTCAGCGAAGCATCCATCGGTCCGTCCAACGACAAGCGGCTGGGGTCCGAAAAAGACGGCCAGGGGTCTGGCTGCCTTGCATGATTATAGGAACGCAAGCCCAGGGGCGGACGGCGGCGGTCAGGCGATTGCGAGCGGCTACATCCGCGAGTAGCCGACGGGATAGGCTGCGTCGAGGACATTGTCCCCCGCGTCGGGCTGGGAAGCCCAGGCCATGAGGCGGCGGGTCACTTCGATGGCCCGGGGGCTGTTCAGCGCGGGCAAGGGCTGACCCAGAGCCAGGCCGAGATCCACGTGGAGGCACTTCTGCACGACCCCGGCTGTGGTCAGGGCCATCTCCCGATTCGGCAGCCGGGCCAATTCCCGAAGGCAGACGATGGCTCGGACGTTCGGGCCGGTTTCCAGCAGTTTTTCGGCAGCCAGCAGGCGTAACGGAGCAGGATTCGCGGGATCGAGCAGTTCTTCCTTGGCGGCATGGTCGAGGGCGTCCGCGCTGAGAAGGAGTTTGCCCAACTCAATGCGCAGCAGGGGGGCGGCATGCGGATCGACGACGATCTTGTGGAGGGTCGGCAACGCCTCGTCCGGGTTCTCCTGGAGCAGCGTCGTGTAGTGAAGGGCGAGGACCTGTGAGGAACGCAGGCCGAGGATTCCCTTCTCGGCGGCCCATGCGGTCAGGTCGTTAACCGCATCCTGACTGAGCGTCTGCCCTTCGCGGAGCAAGGATGAGTCGTTGCGCAGGGCAGGATCGCTCAGGGCCTTGCGAACGCCGAAGCGTACCCAGGTCCAGGGCTTATCGGAGGACCAGAACAAGGCGTCTGCGGCGGCGGCACGGACTCGGGCATCGGGATCGCGCAGGTAGTCGGCAAGGCTTTCCAGCAGCAAACGGTCGTTACAATTGGCCAGGGCGAGAATGGCCGCGGCACGCACTTCG
Organism: Gemmatales bacterium; assembly: GCA_025055835.1. Lineage (GTDB taxonomy): Bacteria > Planctomycetota > Planctomycetia > Gemmatales > HRBIN36 > JANWWR01. The sequence goes on from JANWWR010000202.1 coordinate 2,755, forward strand.
GGCACAGGTTCGTTGCGAAGCACTGCCAGGACGGCCTCTGCCTGTCCCGGCCGCCAGTGCTTGCGGAACTCCAGCGCTGCCAGGGCACACAACCGCACTTCTGGCCGAGCCGATTCCAATAGGGCCAGGGCTGGACTTGCGTCGAATGCGAGGACTGACCGCAATTCCGCGACTTCAGGCAACTCCCGACACACATTCAGCGGCTCCGGCCAGGTCTTGCGCTCCGCCAAATCCCGCACCAGGCGATGCGCTCGTCGGATCGTCCACGCTCCTGACTGGTGCAGAACATAGTTGGAAATGATGGCGAGGATCAGGAGCACCGAGACGGCCTGTCCCAGGTGGACCGACCAATCGGCAGCCGATTCGGGGACGCTGAACCAGAGGAAACACAGAGTCGTCAGAGCCAGCAGCAACACGAGCGGGGCGAAGGCGGACAGCCACGACCGGAAAAAGGCGATGACGCCAACTGCAATAACTACCTGCACGCCCACTCCGACCAGCAGAAGAACCGCAGAATGCCACGGGACCCGCATGGCCGCAAGCAGCAGGAGCATTCCTGGGCAGAGCAACAGGAGTGCTTTCCACAAGGTGCCGTTGGTTTCCTTGCCGAAGGAATGGCTTAGTGACATGCGGCCGGCTCCCGCTTTTTGAATTCTGACCGGGACCGCATCGCGGACGGGGAGCGATGGGCGCACCAAGTTCCCGGCCCTTCTCGGCGGAGGAAGGACCAAGCAAATCTAGGTCACAAAACGCTGCCGTGCCAATTCACTCTGCGAGCTGAAATCTCCGGGCGGCAAGGGGGAGTCAGCCTGGCGATTCCTTCCCGCAGCGTTTTCCTGGTATGCTGTTGCGAGAGAAGTCGCGTGGGGGCCTTCATGGCATCGAAACGGCAGGAAGCGTTGGCGATCTGGCAGGCAGGCGTGGATGCAGTCCGGCCCGAACGCTGTCTGCCTCCGGCTCTGGACCAGGTGGCTCGGCTTCTCCCGGAAATCTTTGAACCCCGGGCGAAGGCCCGTGTGCTGCTTGTCGGCGGAGGCAAGGCCGGGGCCGCGATGGCTCGGGTTGTCCATGCCGATCTGACCCGACGCGGCATGCCGACGGATCGCATCCTCGGCTGGGTCAACGTACCCCGGGAAACCGCAGGCTCCCTGGGCAACGTCACCCTCTGGCCGGCCCGTCCCACTGGGATCAACTACCCGACGCCGGAAGCCGTTGAGGGCACCGAGCGTCTTTTGGCTTTAGCTGCGTCAGCCGGACCTGAAGACGTGATGTTCTGCGTGATCTCCGGGGGAGGTTCAGCCCTGTTACCCGCTCCGGTACCGGGCGTCAGCCTGCGGGACAAACAGATCGTCACGGAACTGCTGCATCGCTGTGGGGCCACGATCCAGGAAATGAACGCCGTCCGCAAGCACCTGTCACGCATCAAGGGCGGCGGGCTGGTGCGGCACTTCACCGGGCGATGCATCATCAGTCTGATCATTTCCGATGTAATCGGCGACCCTCTCGATGTCATCGCCTCCGGGCCAACTGCCGAGGATCCCACGACCTTCATGGATGCCTTGCGGGTTCTTGAGAAATACGGCCTTCGCGGCCAGGTTCCGACCGCGGTGCTGAACTACCTGGAACAGGGTGCCGCGGGACAAGCCCCGGAAACGCTCAAGGCGCTGCCCGGTGACGACCACGGCAACCCCCGGGTCCACAATCTCATCGTGGCCAACAATGCCCGGGCCGTGGCTGCCGCCGCTCAACAAGCCGCTGCCCATGGGTACGACGTCCTTAACCTCGGTTCCTGTATTGCCGGTGAAACCCGTGCCACGGCGGAAGTGCTGGGCGACATCGCTTACGGCCAGCCCCAGGGCACCTGCATCCTCAGCGGCGGCGAAACCACGGTAAAGCTTCCGCCGGAACACGGCCTCGGAGGACGCAACCAAGAGTTCGTTCTGGCTTGTTTGTTGCACCTGCATGCCGTCTCGCGTCGGCTTTCCACGCTGACGATTCTCAGCGGGGGCACCGACGGAGAGGACGGACCGACCGACGCGGCTGGAGCCGTCGGCGACGGCGAAACCCTCAAGGAAGCCTTCCGCCTGGGGCTTGATCCTTCCGACTTCCTTAAACGGCACGACAGTTATCACTTCTTCGAGCAGGTTGGCGGCTTGATTCGGATCGGATTGACGCAGACAAACGTCATGGACCTGCGCGTTTTTCTGGTCTGATCCCGTTCAGGAGAGCCTCGTTTTTGTAGAAGTTACCGGCCGATTGTAAGAGTTCCCATGCCATCGTTCTCCCAGCCCGCCTCGAAGAACCATCCATATTTTTTCTAACTGCAATCAGGACATATGATTGTGTCCGGTTTTCAGGTGTCACCCGGGCCATTGGCACACCGCTTGCTGCTAAAGATACACGCATCACGGAGGAGCACCTGGAGCGACGATGGGGCTGGAACGGAAGAGGTGTCAGGCATGGCCCGGTTGCTCCTTCCGGGCCGTGCCGGACCAGCTCGAAAGCCAGGCAAACTCCCCCAGAGGCAGGCGTTTCCCCGCGCACGCCTTCCTCGAACTCCCCCGGGCCAGACCGACCCCTGGCCCGACGCCCGACCAGCTAGCCCATCGGCAGCGTTTCCTCCCCCGCAAACCCGCGTCTCCCCCGGCGCGGGTTTTCTCGTTGCGCCGTCCTCTTCCCATCATCAGAGGGAAGGGCGATTTCCTAGCGCAGTCGCCGATGGTTTTCTGCGGACGATGCCGGTTTTCCCAGCGTCACCGCCTGCCTCGACCGGAGCACCGGAATCAAGACCTCTTCGGCAAGCAGCCGGCTGAACTCAGACCCTCCCGCCCGGGTCAGGTGGTGGTTGTCCTGAAAGAGCGGATCGGGAATGCGGTGTCGGTAATCCACGAACAGGCAGTCGTGCTGCTGGCAGACCGCTGAGATGTGATCGCGAAAGGCTTGTTCGATCGCGGAAGTGTACAGACGCCGATGAGCTTCCGCCACGGGAACGCCGACAAGAATCACGGTCGCTTGCTGCTGCTTTGCCAGAGTCAGGATGTTGTCCAAAGACCGGGCAGCGCTGCCGCCGGGTTCGTAGTCCTTCAGCCAGCGTCGAATGGCAGGCAGACCAGCTTCGATGCGGCTCGGGTCATGCCGATCCGAGGCCAGCTCCTGAAACACCTCCCACGGCACGCCGTGATCGGGAATCTTGTCCGCCTTCTTCTTGCGTCTTGCTTTTCTGGCCCTGCCAGCCTCCGAATTGCGGTCCGAGGATTCCAGCCAGGAACCGATCTCGTTGCGCAGCCGCCGACAGATTTGATGCCGATGGGCGTGCAACGGCAGAATGCGGGCCGAGACGGTCCGCAGCAGATTTCCCGACCTCCAGATGGCGTCCCAATGTTCGGGGAGGTCGGACCACGTCAACTGCCGAAGCACATGCTGTCCCATCCATTCGCTGCGGCGAGCCAAGGTCTCCGGGCTGATCTCCACGACGATGACCCGGGGCCGGATGCCTTGTTCGAACACCTGGCGAAGGACGTACTCCGCGGTGATCAAATCCCCGGCTTCGATGGCGGCGTTGAAGACGAGCCAATCGGAATCACCGGTGGCTTCCTCAAGTCGGCGGCGAATCTCCTCCTGCACGAAACCGGCTCCGAACCGGGAACTGCCCAGGCAGATCACCTCCGGGTCGTGCGGTTGCTTGGCCAAGGCCTTCATCGTGGCCTCGGCGGAGGGAAAGCGAAGCTCGGGCCAGCGGTAGTCCAAGAGCAACCCACCCACGAGTTGCACGGTCAAGAAGCCTGCCAACGCCCAGAGAAGCGTTTGGCGACCGCGTGCCTGGTAATCCCAGCGTCGTTTTCCCATGAGCATGGCTCAGAACTGAAAGTAGATGAACGCCTTTCCGTCCTCGGGCATGAGGATCTGGGCCAGCACGAAGGCCGCCGCCAGGCCGGTCCCGAGTACCGCAGCGGGTATCCGGCGCTCGATCCGCCGCAGGTCCACCAGCGCGGAGACGACCCAGCCGGTCAACAGGCCTCCCAGGGCCAGGGAGGCGAGAGCAAAGACCGCTGGTTCAAACGACTGGCCGCCTTGGGGCCAGAGCATTTTTTGCAGGATGACGGCGGCGTCGCTGAATGTCTGGGCGCGGAAGAACACCCAGCCGACGGACACCAAGCCGAACGTTCCCAGCGTGAAAAACGGACGCAGAAGGTTCGACGTGGTCCAACGCGGCCAGGGAATCGCCCGATGCAGGGACAGCAACAACCCGTGGTACAGGCCCCAGGCCACGAAGGTCCAGTTTGCCCCGTGCCACAGTCCCCCGAGCAGCATGGTCATGAGCAGATTACGATAGGTCACCCACTCGCCATGCCGATTTCCTCCCAGCGGAATGTACAGGTAATCCCGCAGCCATGACGACAGCGTGATGTGCCAGCGCCGCCAGAAGTCGGCGATGCTGTCAGCCAGGTAGGGGAGGTTGAAGTTGCGCGGCAGCTTGAAACCGAGCATGTGGGCCAGGCCGACGGCCATGTCGCTGTAGCCGGAAAAGTCGCAGTAAATCTGGGCCGCATAGCAGACCACAGCCAGCCAGACCGATGCCGAGGAGTAGCCTGTCGGCTGAGCGAAGACCGGATCGACAATGCCCGCCAACTGGTCGGCGATGGCCGCTTTCTTGAACAGGCCGAGAACGAAAAACTGCACGCCCAGTTGCAGGCGGTCCCAGTTCCATCGTTTGACTTGCCCGATCTGTGGCAGAAACTCGTGGGGCCGGACGATCGGTCCAGCCACCAGATGAGGAAAGAACATGATGTACAGAGCGTAATCAAGCAGATTCCGGACCGGCTTGATCTTTCCCTGGTAAACGTCCACGATGTAACTGATGGTCTCGAACGTGTAGAACGAGATGCCCAGCGGCAAAATGATCTGGAGCACGATCGGATCGTTCTCGAAGCCGAACAGGTTGAGCGTGCCGATGGCCGTACCCACCAGGAAGTTCGTGTACTTGAAGAAAGCCAACAGGCCGAGATTGAGCGTGATGCTCACAATCAGCAGGGCACGGCGTTTCCAGACGGTTTCCGTCTGTTGCATCAGACGGGCGGCTATGTAATCCACGGAAGCGGTGAAGAGAATCAGCAGAATGAAGATCGGGTTCCAGCTCATGTAGAAGTAACAACTGGCCAGGAGCAGCCAGCCCATGCGAAGGCGATGAAGACGATGCTCCCCGAGGCCCGGCACAATGGCCGTCAGGTACGGAAGCGTCCAGTACACGGCGAAGACGACGCAGAAAAAGACGAAGAACTGGAACGTCGGAAAAAGCATGGTCGGGATGGCAAACGGACTGGGGACTGCCAAGGCTGACGGAAGCTGGCTCGGGGTGCGGTGTCCCTAGGTAACGGTTTCAAGAGTTTTGGTCAATGGAGACAATCCCTCCGACCTCGGGCTTACGAAGCTCCCCACCATGTGGATCGGCTACAACACCAACGGCTTCGCCCACCATCGCCTCGAAGACGCCCTGTGCATCCTGGCCGACCTCGGTTATCAGGGCGTCGCAATCACGCTGGATTACCACGCTCTGAACCCCTACGACTCCGACCTCCTTCGCCAGGTCCAAGCCATTCGGGCTTTGCTGGATCGTCTCGGCCTCCGTTCCGTCGTCGAAACGGGAGCGCGGTTTCTCCTGGATCCGTGGCGAAAGCATCAGCCGACTTTGCTCGACCCGGATGAATCAAAACGGCAACGCCGGAGAGATTTGCTTTTCCGGGCGGTGACCGTGGCCAGGGAGCTTGGCAGTGAAGTGGTCAGTTTCTGGTCAGGCTCAGTCAGCAGCGAGGAAGATCGCCAAACCCTTCTCAGTCGGCTTGCCGACGAATGCCGACGCCTCGCCGACCACGCGGCCGATTCCAGCGTCCGTCTTGCTTTCGAGCCGGAGCCGGGCATGTTCATCGCCACGCTCGACGATTTTGCCGATCTGGAGGGTCGAGTCCGCCATCCGGCTTTCGGGCTGACCGTGGACATCGGACACCTGCACTGCCAGGGCGAGCTTCCGATTGCGGAGAAACTCTGCGCGTGGAACCGCTTGCTCTGGAATGTCCACATCGAGGACATGCGTCGCGGCGTGCATGAGCATTTGCAGTTTGGCGAGGGGGAAATCGACTTCGGTCCCGTGATCGAGGCACTGAAATGCATCGGCTATCGAGGCGGCCTTTGCGTCGAATTAAGCCGACACAGCCACGACGCCGTCAACGCCGCCCGTCACGCCCTGCACTTCCTGCGACGATTCTATTCGGCTTGACAATAAACCCTTCGGAACAGGTTTGCTCGGAGACGGACCAATCCCTCCGGAAGTGGAGAAACTAGGGGCTGGCCCCAGCTGGCAAAAGCAAGGCGTGCCAGGTCAGGATACGCATCCAAGGCGCTTGGCACGGCACGCTGCGTCAGGAAAGCCGGATTCAGTCTCCGGAGAGGCTTTGACGGCGGCACGTCATCGTGGTACAAAAGGAAAGTCCGAAATGGGTGCCGTTCGTGCCTGCTTCGGACGAATCCAAGCCGTTCGCGGCAACGGAGCGGTCCAGAGAAGAGCAGCTTGACGCCCCTCCAAGCCACGTCAAGGTTGCGGTCCGATCCGACAGCCGCTCGTTCCTTCTTGCTGGCGACCGAACTTCGTGAACCCCTGGACTCGCACGAGGGAGAGGCTCCCAATGTTTTCGTTCAAAGCCTGGCTCAAGAATCTGCGTGCCAAGCGGCCCGGGCCGACTATCCGCAACTGCCGTCCGCGTTTGGAGTCTTTGGAAGAGCGTCGTTCTCCCGCGGTGGTGGCGACCTTCGGAGTCGCTGGCACCGGGGTGCTGCGGATCGACATCCTTGGCGGAGGCGAAGAAGTCGTCGTCGGCGTCTCGGGTTCCTTGGTCGAAATCAATGGCGGCGAAGTGCCGATCAGCGGTCCGTTTCTCCCGTTCGCCTCGCAGGTGACCTCGATCCGGGTGTTCGGCTCCAATGGGCGCGACCACATCGACTTGAGCAACGTGACGCCCGCCAATGGTTTCGGTTCGCCTCGGGTAGTCGTCTTTGGCGGGGGCGGCAATGACTTCATCATCGGCAGCAGTTTCCGGGATACGCTGTACGGCGAGGCTGGGAATGACACGATCCTCGGAGGCCCGGGCGACGACATTATCGAAGGCGGACTCGGGAACGACTCCATCGATGGCGGAGAAGGTTCTGACTTTATTCGCGGCAACGAGGGCAATGACACGTTGCTGGGCGGACCGGATGACGCGGACGACACCATCTACGGCGATGCCGGGAATGATCGGATCGAAGGCGGTGACGGCGGTGATACGCTGATTGGCGGATTGGGCAACGACACGATCCTGGGCGGTGCCGGGTCCGACATTATTCAGGGCAACGCGGGCAATGACCTGCTCATGGGTCACGACGGCTCAGACACCGCCGGCTCGGAAACCGACTACATCTACGGCGGAGAGGGCAACGACACCATCTTCGGCGATGGTGGAGACGACATCATCGACTGCGGCAACGGCAATGATCTGGCTTTCGGCGGGGACGGCCACGACGACATCAGCGGCGGCCAGGGCAATGACACGCTGGCCGGGGGCGGCGGGGCCGACACCATTTATGGCGGCGATGGCGACGACGTGTTGTTTGGCCACAACGGGAGCGGCTCGGCAGGCAACGAAGACGACTGGCTGTTCGGCGAGGCCGGCAACGACCTCCTCAACGGGGATGGCGGGGACGACCTGAACCTGTATGGCGGCGATGGCAACGACACCGTCTTCGGGGGCGACGGCAACGACGCGATTTACGGTGAAGCCGGGCGGGATCACCTCGAAGGCGGAGAGGGCAACGACACCATCCTCGGCGGGGCCGCCAACGACCGCATCTTCGGTGGGGTTGGAGCAGATTCGATCGACGCGGGCGGTGGCAACGACTTCGTGGACGGCGGCGACGGCAGCGATACCATCCAGGGCGGCACCGGCAATGACACCCTGCTGGGCGGTGTCGGCTTCCTGCCCGACTACATCTTCGGCGGACTCGGCAACGACTGGATCCACGGCGGCGACGGCAACGACCATCTATCCGGCGATGACGGCGACGACACCGTGTTCGGGGGCACCGGCTTCGACAACATCTCTGGCGGTCGCGGCAATGATTGGCTCTACGGCGACGACGGTAATGACACCATCACCGGAGACGCTGGAGAAGATCGTCTCTTTGGCGGTGACGGGGACGACATCCTCTTCGGCGGAGACGACCGCGACCGCTTCGACGGCGGCCTCGGCTACGACGAAGTCCGCGACTTCGAGGCGTTTCTCAACGAAATCGTCAAAAACGTCGAAACCGTGATCGACCGATAACCGTTCGGCAGGTCTATTCGGGGTCCGCAAACCCGCTTGGGATGCGATACCCTTGCCGGGGCTGAAGAGGAGCCTTACCGCGCGGTTAACGCCCCTTCCTGGCCAGGCTTCCCCGCGACCGGCGGCGAGTGCATGCGACAACGGCCACGGCCCCGAAGCCGAGCAGAAAGAAGGCGCCCGGTTCCGGGACATTATTGAAAGTCAAGGTGAAGGGATTCGGTGGGCCATCGACGCTGAAGCGGTTGGTCACGGCTACGGTGTAGAAGCCCGTAACGGGTGCCACGAAAGTAACCCGGGGATCGCCGTAAGGCCCGGGGATGTAAGGCGGATCTTCGTCGTCGCCGAAGTCGATGAATCCTGGGTCGCTGAAGTCAAAATCAAGACCAAATTGATTGGTGTCCGTAAACAGACCTTGAAAAATCCAGAAAGCCATGTCGTAGTGCCCGGCCTGTCGGTTGCCGTAAACGACGATGGGGTCGCCGGCATTGGCGAAGAAGTAGAAGTAATTCGCGCCGATCGGCTGATCGCCGCTAAGAGGTGGCTGGCTGTTGATGCCCGTTACAGGCACGCCGGGAAAGAGTTGACCTTCGTAAACGATGGGAACTGCCGGAAGCTGAGCCGTTCCCAAAGCAACCACAAGCAGCGCAAAAACAGCGCGCCTCATGTCTCTAATCTCCTCTCTGGGCGTGCAATAGGAAACAGGTCGCCTCAATCACCGGCAATGAATGAGAATGACTTAACGAAGGGCAACCACGATGCCCCCGGCGAAGAAAGTCCTATGTAGGTTTCATCCTGAGA
>JANWWR010000034.1 GCA_025055835.1 Gemmatales bacterium
CCGCAGACGGGACAATGCGTCGGCCGCGGGGATAAGCTCCCCGACGGACCCAGGGGGTGACCATTGGGGCAACAGATGGTCGTATCCATGTCTTCTCCGAGACGGAGCGGTTCAGCCGATGCGGGCCAGGGCTTTCTCGGCCTCCGCTGGCGACAACGGCTTCCCGTGGTAATTGGCCTCGCTGAGCAGGTCCATGATCGGATACCCTTTACGGGTCCGGGCGATGATGACCTTGGGTTGTCCGCGAGCAGCGGAGGCTTTTTGCAACGCCGCAAGCACCGCTGCCAGGTCGTTGCCGTTGATCTCCTGCACGGCCCAGCCGAACGCTTCCCACTTCGGGGCCAAGGGTTCCAGGTCGAGAACTTCCGCGGTCGGGCCAGTCTGCTGGTAGCCGTTGCGGTCCACGATGGCGATGAGATTGTCCGCCTTGTACTTGACCGCGGACATGACCGCTTCCCAGACCTGCCCCTGGTTGATTTCGCCGTCGCCGAGCAGGACGTAGACCCGGCTGTCGAAGCCGTCCATCCGCACCGCCAAAGCGTGGCCCAGGCCGATGGACAACCCCTGGCCGAGCGAGCCGGTGGACGCTTCCACGCCCGGAAGCCGACGCAGGTTCGGGTGGCCTTCCAGCGGGCTGCCCAGTTGCCGCAGGGTGGCGAGGTCTTCGACCGGGAAGTAGCCCGCCTCGGCCAGGGCGGCGTACAGCAGCGGGGCGGCGTGGCCTTTGCTCAGGATGAAGCGGTCCCGCCGCGGCCAGTGCGGCTGCTTGGGGTCGTAGCGAAGGATGCCCCCAAAATACAGCGCCGTCACCACCTCGACCGCCGACAGCGAACTGGTCGGATGTCCCGAACCGGCCTTGGTCGTGCTGGTAATGATGTGACGGCGGATCAGCCGTGCCTTGGCTTCCAGATCATGCAACGCCACTCCGGCCATGCCTGCCCTCCCGATGACGCAGAGACGCTGCGGTTGAATGTAGATTGCACAGCGCGCCGGAGCAAGGGAACCGGCCAGCGGGACCGGAACAAAGGCAATCCCGAGACGGGCAACCATTCACCCGCGCAAGGAGGTGATGCGCTCGTACATCAGGCGGACCACACCTTCCAGAAGGTCCAGATACTCCGTGGCAGCCAGAATCTCGACCCGCCGAAGCAGTTCCCGTTTGCGTTCCAGAATGGACACGAAATGTTCGACACCATGATAAGTCAACGGGCCGCCGACGTTCTGGACGGAAATCAGTTCGTCAATTTCCAACGGGGTCAACTTGGCGGCGCGGTCCGGATTGCGAGCCATCCACTCCCGCAGGGCCGGCTGATTGCTGAACTCCAGGGCCGAGATGGCTCCGGCCTGCGACTCCGACGGCTGACGGACGCGCGGAAGCAGTCTTTCGACCGGCAAGGTGATCAGTTCGTGGACGGTCACTCCCAAGGCGTCGGCGCAGCGGCGCAGGGTAGCATTGCGCAGCTCCCGCTCGGGATGGGTCAGAATGCCCCGGGCGGTGGTGCGCGCAATGCCCGCCTTGTCGGCAAAAACGTCCTGGTTCCAGCCTTTTTCGGCTACGAGGCGGGCGATCTTCTCCGGAACGTTCATGGGCCTCCGCGGCATCCCCGAATTCAGGCGGGCTTCGGTGCATGCCGCCTCCTAGAGGGATGGATGTCCGGCAAACCATTGTGAATTGCCTGGGCCAGCAACACAAGAGGCTAGTCAACAAAATTTTCATGAGTGGACTGATTCTTTTGGCAGGGCCTGTGAAGTTGGACGATTGCGCAGTTTCCCCGTTGACTCCAGCAACTGGAAAAAACCCTGCGGGAGCCTTCACTTTTTCAGTCGGTTTCTTAACCCGGCTCGGTCAGCGCTCAGCGAGTCGCTTGAGCGATGCGCACCTCCCGAACGTACTTGTGGCAGTTGACGCAAGTCATGGTCATCTGCACATAGGCCAAGGCACAACCGTCCAGGTTTTTCTCCTTGGCCATGCGGCTCATGGTTTCGCACTGACGGCGGAAGTCATCGCTGTGGCGCGTGTATTCCGGCGTCTTGAGGACGAGCCATTCCGCTCGTTTGCTCAGGACGCCCAGTTCATCCGCGTGTTTTTCGATCAAGGCGAAGTCTTTGATCGCCAATCCCTCCAGAACCTTCTGGGCGTGGCCCAGCTTTTGCTGCATGATGATGTCCCGGCCGCGCTGGGGATCGTCGGCCTGGCCGAGGGCGGCGAACGTGGCGGCCACGATTCCCGCAGCCAGCAGTCCGGCGAAGTGGGAGCGAATCATACAGTCACCTCCGTTTCCTTACTGTTGCAGAGGTCCAGCCGCGGATCTGGCCTCGGAACTACTCGGGCTTGCAAGCGTTTCCAGTCGGCGGGCCAGGTCTTCCAGACGACGAGCCAACGCCCGCAGCTCGGCAGCGACGGCCAACGCCGGGGCCGTGCCGACGGATGCCGCGGTCGGAATCGGCGTCAGCGGCGGAAGCGAGGACGGCGTACATTCCCGGCACGCGGCGGCGATGGTCTGGCGGAACTCAGCCCACACGGAAGAACCCACAGCGTCCACGCGCCCCGTGGCTCGTTCGATGGCACAGGCGGATTCAGCATGTTGGAGCGCGGTCGGGAAGTCGCCGGCGTTGGCAGCGGCCAAGGCGAGGGCCGCCTGCATCTCGGCCCGGTCAGCACATTGCTCGATTTGGGACAGCCAGTGCCGGGCAGCCAGCCAATCGTCTCTCGGCTCCCCCGGCTGGTTGGCCTTTTCCGCCGCGATACTGGAGGTCAGCCCGCAGAGATTCAGACCGGCCTTGCCGAAGCGCGTTGGCCAATCGCAGCCGGTCCATCGCTTGGTTGCTTTTTCGTAGGCGCGGCGAATGTCTTCCAGACTCATCAATGCCCCTCCTGAAGCGAGTACACGGACGGCTCCGGGGCAGGATTGGTTTCAACCAGACGGACCGGCGATTTGACCGTTAACACCGGACAGGGGGCCTTGCGCACGACTTGCTCAGCGACGCTGCCCATCAGCAAGCGTCCCAAACCGGAGCGGCCATGCGTCCCAAGCACGATCATGTCGGCCTTGATCTCCTCCGCCACGCGGACGATCTCGGCGGCGGCGAAGCCCTGTTCGACCCGATGCTCCAATGGCACGGCCGGGTCCGGCGATTTGATCGTGCGGATCTGGTCCCACGCCTGCTGGACCAGGGCTGCATCCGGCTCGACGATCATCTCGCCATAGCTGACTGCCGGATGCGGCGCGACGACGTGCAGCACCACGACCTTGGCTCCGTGGTCGCGGGCCAACGAACAAGCCAGGCGAAAAGCGTATTCCGAATGCGGGGAAAAGTCGGTGGCGTGGAGAATCGTCTTCAGGGCCAGCATGGGTGGTGCTCCTTGACTGGATCGAGGGGTTGGATCCCCGTTGCCTTCTCGATTGCTTCCCGGCTGAGGAAATGGAGGGCGAAAGTCGGATCGGCATCCGGTCGTCCGCCGGCGTCATGGAGGGGTTCCCGATCAGTCGGTTTCCCCGCGGAGGTGCCGCAGAATGTCCAAGGCGCTGATGACGCCGACCAGCGCCCCGCCTTCGTCCACGACGAACAACCGATGCACCTTGCGGGACAGGAACTCCTCGATGAGATTGGACACGGGACAGGAGGGCGGCACGGCGAAGACGATGGGCGTCATGATGTCCTTGACCCGCGTCGTGTCGGGCACTTCGATCTGGAAGCCGGCAGGGAGTTTCTCCTTGCTGGGAAGCAACGGCTCGTAGTCGGCGAAGTAGGGCGGATAGACATCCCCCTTTTCCCGGTCGAGTCGGACGATGTCGGTGCGGCTGATGACGCCGACCGGCCGACCGGCCGCGTCGATCACCGGAGCAGCACTGAAGCCGCGGTCGATGAGCACGGCGATGGCTTCGCGGACCGTGGCATCCTCCTCGATGGAGATGGGATTGGGCACCATGAGGTCCGCCGCGGTCTCGGCGTCCAGATACAAGCGGTTCTTCCTGCCGACGGGGTTTTTCATGACCGCACCTCCTCGCTGAACTGGGGTCGTCCCCGGCCCTCAGGCCTGCACCGTCTCCGCAAGGTTCAGCATATCCGCGCGACAGCCGATTCGGTATCCCCTGAAGCCAGATTTTGCCGGGTTGCCAGGGCTTCGGAGGGAAAACCGCGAGCCGTCGGCAGCGCGAGGGCGACCGACGGCTCGACATGGCGAAGGAGGTCTCGAACCGATCAATGGGGAATCGGCAGCATGAAGAAATCCCGCGGACTGCGGAACCAGCGTCCGTCATCGGCCGGGGCCGCCGGAGGCGGACAGTACCAGCAGCGCGGACCGAAGGGCGGCGGGCCGATGTGGTTGACCGGCTGCACTTCGGGACAACCGATGTCGGTCGGGCCCCAGATCGAGTAGCCGCCTGGATGCCAGTAGCAGTTGTGGATGATGAACGGCGGATGCAGGTTCATGCGGTGGTGCGGCACGGGCCGTTGCTGAGCGTGGACCACGGGGGAAGCGGCCGCGATGCATGTCAGCACGGCGGCGACAAGCGATGCCAGGCGCATGCGGAAGTCCTCCAAAGCGCGCGGGTTCCAGGGTGCGAATGGGCCGCAACGATCGTCTGCGGCGCGGCACGGGCTTGTTGGGTTACATCGGATTGATTCCGACAGGGCCAGCAGACGGCCGTCGCGAGGTCCGAAGAATTTCCATCCGCCGACGACAAGTAGTGCCTGGAAAAGCGACCAGAAGTGGAAAAGCGAGGAGGCCGATCCTCGGGAAGCAAACGAACAAGCCGGAGATGTCGCCAGACACCTCCGGCTTGCGAGGGCAGAAGAACCGTCTGCGGCTGTTGGCGCCTCGGGAGAAGCGGCCGAGAGGGGTGGACTCGAACCGCTGCTGCCGGGCGAGCGCTGGGGTCCTTCCGGTGTGTTGGATCCGCCAGCCTGCTGGGGCGACCTGGGCGTCAGGATTAGTGCTGGGGCACCGGGCACGGATAGCCGGCCGGAGCAGCCTGCGGCACCGCCCACTGGATCGTCGGAGCCACGAACACCGGGGCGTACTGCGGACGGCCGTAAGGATTGCCGTACGGACCGCAGCCGGCGTTCAGCTGGTAGCCGTGGAACTTGTAGTAGGTCACCCAGTCGATATTGTCGAGCCGGTCGTAGTAGTGCTTCAAGGCGTTGTAATAGTCGTGCCAGAACTGCTGCCAGCGTTGCTCTTCCGAGCAGCAGCTGTTGCAGCACTTGTTGCAGTGCCGATTCCAGAACGCCCAGCGGGGCTGGTATCCGCCGTAGTGCAGCGTGCCCCAATCCGCATGAGCCGCAGCGCCGCTCACCGTCAGTCCCAGAGCGGCCAGCACGAGTGTGGCGAACCTCTTCATTTTGACTCCTTTCGCAGGTTGGCCTCGAACGCGTCGGCCCGACCCCTACGGGTGAGGCGGCTCGACGTGCCGGAGTTCCCTTCCCCCGTGTGTGCGTGTCGTACCGCCTCCCTTGCGGTCTCCACGGCCGGCGAATCGTTCAGGGTGCCGAGGCTCCATCCCCCTTTCCGGCACAACTATCATCGGCAACCGCGGGCTGAAAATGCGAAGAAAATGGCGCAATCCACGAAGCCCGCAAAAATCCACCTGATCTGCCCAGCGCCCTGCTGTCTGCCTTTCGCGACGAGACTTGCCCGCCTTCTCACTCACCCCCGCTCCAGCTCAGGCCAGATCGGAAATGTCCAACCGACCCGCTGCCTGCAACCGCCGAAACCGTTCCAGCGTCGCTCGAATCCCTTCCCGCAGCGGCGTCTTGACCACACCGCCGATGTCCCGCTCGAAGGCCGCATCCGACAAATCGTAGGCGATGGCCAACTGCTTCTCGCCGTGCGTCACCAGAGCCTCCGCTTCCGGGGCCACCTCGACGAGTGTTCGACGGAACGTGGCCACGTCCACGACCTCGCCGCGCAGGTTGTACACTCCCGCGCCCTGGTACGGTACTTCGAGACAGCGCAGAAAGGCCCGGGCCACGTCGTCGGCATATTGCATGTCCTGCCAGCCGCCGTAGCTGATGCGGAACGGCCTGCCCAGGGCGACGGCCTTGATCGCCTTGGTCGGCTCGCTGGTCATGCCGAAGTCCCGTCCCACGCCGTACACCGTCCACGGCCTCAATCCGATGCTCGTCAGACCGTGATCAAGCCAGTAGATGCGGGCATTTCCCTCGTTGCAGCATTTGAACACGCCGTAATGCGTGCCGGGCTTGAGCGGGGCGTCATCGGCCAGCGGACCGCGACTGCCTATGCCGTCATACGACTCGGGCGGACCATAGACCGCGGCAGAACTGGCGTAGACCAGCCGCTCGATCTGCGGACCCAAGGCCCGCACCGCCTCGAAGACGACCAGGGTGCCGATAACGTTGACCTTGGCTCCGAGGATCGGATCGGCCCGGCAGATCGGCACCTGAAGCCCGGCCAGGTGGATGACGTGCGTGATGCCTTCCCGTTCCAGCGCGGAGCGGAAAGCCGTCAGGTCCGTGACATCGCCCTGACAATAGCGGACCTGATCGGCCTGCTCGTCGTCGAGCACCTGCCGAAGTCGCCGTTCGTCCCGTTTCAAGTCGTACACCCAGACCGGCTTGCCCTGCTCAAGGAGATTCTTGGCGATCCAGCAGCCGATGCAGCCGTACCCTCCGGTCAAAAGCACCCGCAAGGCGATCCCTCCCACTTTCAGGAGATGTTTTGTCAGTTAACACAGAATCTGAGTTCCCCGTTCCGTCGTTATCAGCGATCCAGTCGGTGGAGGCAACCGGGCAGAGGCGTGGCAAACGGCCTCATGAAGAATTGCGGAGGGCGTCCCTCCCGAAAAAATTGACTTCTTTGCCGAAATTACACTCGAAAAGCGGAGCAGGACGTGGCAAACTTGAGAAACCCAGCCCAAGATGGGATCGTAGGGGATTTTTCGCCCGGCTGAGGATCTCGGCATCCCCCGCGGAGCTAGGAGGGGGGCTGGGAGCAAGGGAAGAAGCATGTCGAGTCTGACAACGTCGGCGTTGACCCGTTTAGTGGTCCGGCTCAATTTGATGACCCCGTCGCAGGTTCAGGAGTGCCAGGCAGCTGCCGGATCGGTTTCCGAGAACCCGGACGAACTGCTGCGGATCATGGAGCGTCGCGGCTACCTGACCCGGTTGCAGATCGACAAACTGCTGAAGGGGGACACGACGGGCTACTTCCTGGGCGGTTATCGGCTGCTGTACAAGATCGCTTCCGGCAGCTTTGGCCGTGTCTTCCGAGCCGACGATCCGCGCACCGGCCAGGTCGTCGCCATCAAGGTGCTGCGGAAGCGCTGGAGCGACGACCCGGCCAACGTCGAACTTTTCGAGCGCGAAGGCCGCGTCGGCATGACGCTCCGCCATCCGGGCATCGTCGAGATTCTCCAGATCGGCCGGGACCAGGAAACCAAGCAGTACTACATCGTCATGGAGTTCGTCGAGGGGGGCAACCTCCGCGACCTGCTGGCCATTCGCAAGAAGTTCGAACCGGCCGAAGCCCTGCGGCTCATGGAGGACGTCGTCAGCGGTCTGGCTTATGCGTTCTCCCGCGGCGTCACCCACCGGGACATCAAGCCGTCCAACATCCTGATCTCGACGCAAGGCGCGGCCAAGCTCGTGGACTTCGGCTTGGCGCAGATCTACGCCTCGCGTTCCCGTTCGCTGCGGCTGGCTGACGAGGATGAGGAAATGCACGTCCAGCGGACCATTGACTACGCCACCCTGGAGCGCCTCACCGGCGTGCAGCCTGGCGATGTCCGCAGCGACATTTTCTTCCTCGGCTGCGTCCTCTACGAAATGCTGACCGGCCGCGCGCCGCTGCCCATGACCCGCGACCGCAATGCCCGCTCCAATCCGAAGCGCTTCGAGAACATCCCACCGCTCAAGCCGGAAGAGATCAACGGGCCTCCTTCGATCCTTCGCCTGGTCCAGAACATGATGGCCCTGGAGCCGGACAAACGCTTCCAGACACCCAATCAGTTGCTCGACGCCATCAAGCGGGTCCGGGCCGAAATCGCCGGGGCCAGCGGGGACGGCGAGTCGTTCGGCAAGCCGCAGCCGGTCGTCTTCGTCGTCGAAAACGACGAACGCCTCCAGGACCCGATCCGCGACAAGCTCAAGAAACTTGGCTACCGCGTGCTCATCGCTCGGGACCCGGCCCGGGCCTTGGAACGGTTCCGTGTCGATCCCTTTGACGCCCTCATCCTCGACGCCGGGACCACCGGCAACGAAGGGGCCGAGGTATTCAAGGAAATCATGGAGCGTGCCCGGCTTCGCAATCTCCATTGCCCCGGCATCATCATTCTGTCGGAAAGTCAGCGGGAATTGGGCGAACAGATGCCCAACGGCTCCTCCGTGGCCGTTCTGCATCGGCCCTTGAAACTCGGCCAGCTGGTTGAAAAGCTGGAAGCGTTGGTCCCCGTGGCGCGACCGGCCAAGGCGAATTGAAGTCGAAGATCAGAGCGGCGTGCCGTCGCTGCGGCGGCCTTCGATGCCACCGGCTGCCTGATGCCGAGCCTGTACCTCCCGCATCTGCCGCATCATGCGGTAAACCCTCCGCACCATCACGAACAGCAGCACGAACGGCAGCACGAGTGAGGCGA
The DNA here is from genome assembly GCA_025055835.1 of Gemmatales bacterium. Classification (GTDB taxonomy): domain Bacteria; phylum Planctomycetota; class Planctomycetia; order Gemmatales; family HRBIN36; genus JANWWR01. The sequence continues at coordinate 8,595 of JANWWR010000034.1, forward strand.
GAATCAAAAGCAGGTTCGGCTCCGGGGAATCCTCCATTTCGCTGAGGCTGAGCAGAGGCCAGTCATACAACCCGTGCAAGATCATGGGCACCACCAAGGCCGCCAGCAGCGACCTTATTCGTCCGTAAGGTCGGAACCGCCACCGCGAGACGTACCAGCCCATGATCGCTCCCAGGGCAGCGTGCATGGGAATGGCCGTGATCGCCCGTAAGCCCACCACCAACAGGGAAAAGCCCAGGGCGACAGCGTACAGGATGTTTTCCAGGGTAGCGAATCCCAGCGACACCGCCACGCCGTACACGATCCCGTCCATCGGCTCGTTGAATGCTCGATGGGCCGCGGCGTAAAAGCGCAGCACAAGGAACTTGAAGAACTCCTCGGGAATCGCCGCTCCGAAGAACGCGGCCAAAAAGCCGAGGACCCAGGGATCGGAGCCGGTCAGGAGCTTCTGACCGATGAGCATCGTCGGCCCGGCCACGATCACCACCGGAACAAGGATGGCCATGCCGAGCAGAAAGCAGGTCCAGACGACCTGCGGCGGCTCGGGGAAAACGTCATGGTGGTAGACGATCCACAGGATGACCAGCGGCGGCAGAACCGCTCCTGCCAGGGCAGTGACGATGGCGACTTCCAGCATTTCCCAAGTCTTTCACTGCATGGCGCGGACCGGCTCGCCGAATCAGGCGAACCTCACAGACGAGCCAGCAATCCGCGTTTCACCTCGGTACCGATGTTGTTGGGTCCGAAATAAATGTCCCAGACGGCCCGAGCGAACTTCGGATTGCGAATGGTCCGCTCCGCTTTGCCGACCAGGATCACGTTCAAGCCCACCCCGGGAACATGCGTCAGCCAGATGTGATCGCCTTTGCGAATCGTCTGCGAGGCGAGATATTCGGTCAAAATCTGAATCTCCTCGCGGAACTGGGGTTCAGGATAGTTGGCCCGGATGGCAGCCTGGAAATTGTCGGCCACGTCCTTGCCGGCGACATCGCGCTCCATGACCAGATGGAGCTGCTTGGGCACGTCGAGGGCGACCAGTTCCTCCGCCGAGGCCGGTTTGCTGTTTTCCTCGATATAGCTGCCTACCGCATAGACGTTGAAGATGAGCCGCTTCCGCATGGCCGTCCCGGTCAGACGCAGCTTCACCTTGTTGCCGGCGATCTTGCTCTCGATGACGGTTTCGAAGCGGGTGTCGCTTCCCGGCACGCCGACCGTTTCCCCGCCGTGCGTGCCGCCAATCACCAAACCGAGGGCAACGACACTGGCAAGCCATGTCCACCGCATCTTTCGCTCCTTGCAAACCGTCCCAGGTTTCCGTTCTTGAATTGACGATCCCTGCCTCAAGTGTTGCAGGAGAGGATACGGCCAACGCAGCGGGAGAGCAACCTCGATTGGCTGCGCGAGTCGTTGCGGAATGGCGGCCCGATCGAAAGCGGGTAGAATCGGAGCAAAGGAAAGCCGTCAGGCGCCGTGGTGGAACGGCAGACACAGCGGACTTAAAATCCGCTGGGGCGCAAGCCCCGTGCGGGTTCGATTCCCGCCGGCGCCAGTTCCGCATATCGGTTCGGTTTTGCATTCGCATTCCGATCTTGAAACCATGCCCCGATCCCGGCGGTAGTTCCCGGGGAAAGGTCGAAAGTTGCCCGGCATTCAATCCCGAGGATACCGGATGCGTCGGTTTCTTCGTCTCTTGATCACCGTCGTCGTCGGATCTGGCCTGGTTTGGCAGATCCATGCTCAGGACGACCAGGCTAAAACCCGCGATGCGGAAGTCCTCACCGACGTCAGCGGCAAGCCGTATCGTCTGCCCGGTCCCGGCGAATGTCAGGCCGTCGTGGTCATTTTCCTCTCTCACGACTGCCCGATTGCCAACGCCTATGCTCCCGAGATCAAGCGCCTGTGCCAGGTGTACAAGCAGCGCGGCGTCGTCTTTTGCGTGGTTTACGCCGAACGGGATTTGTCCCGAGAAACGGCCAAGAAACACGCTCAGGAATACGGCTACTGCTGCCCCGTCCTTCTCGATCCGGAGTTGAAACTGGTGCGGCGGGTGGGAGCGACCAAGGTTCCCGAGGCGGCCGTGCTGTCGCCGCGCGGCGACCTGCTCTACCGAGGCCGGATTGATGATCGCTATGTGGATTACGGGCAGCGGCGTTCCGTAGTCCGGTCCCAGGATTTGCGGGACGCGCTGGATGCCGCGTTGAGCGGCAAGCCGGTGGCCCGGCCCCGCACCGAAGTGATCGGCTGCGACATCGACTTCGGACCCACGGGGCAGCATCGCTGACTTTGAGATGACACACCAAGACACCGGGCGGAAGGACGCCCTGACGCTGGCATGGGGAGGTGTAGTCATGTGGACGCTGTTAATGTTGGGTGCGATGGCGGCCCCAGGTTTGGAAGCGCGTCAGCAAGGCGGGGCACCGACTTTCTGCCGGGACGTGGCCCCGATTCTGTTCAACAACTGCACTTCCTGCCATCGGCCAGGCGAGGTCGGTCCTTTCCCGCTGGTGACTTACGAAGATGCCCGCAAACGGGCCAGGCAGCTGGCCCGCATCTGCGAGAAGCGGATCATGCCGCCGTGGAAACCTGCCGCCGGGCCGGAGACCTTCAAGAATGCCCGCATGCTCACCAACGAGCAGATCGCCGTGCTGAAAGCCTGGGCGGAGGCCGGTGCTCCCAAAGGCGACGAAGCCGATCTGCCTCCGCCTCCCAAGTTTCCCGAAGGTTGGCATCTGGGCGAGCCGGACCTGATTCTGACCGTGCCCAAGCCGTTCGTGATCCCCGCCGAAGGGCCGGACATTTACGTCCATTTCGTCCTGCCCCTGAATTTCAAGGAAGACAAATATGTTCGGGCTTGTCAGGTGCTGCCGAGCAATCGCCGGGTCGCTCATCACGGCGTGCCGATCCTCGACGGCAGCGGCACGGCCCGACGGCTGGCGGCCAAGCATGGCGGCGACCATTATCCGAACTTCGGCGGTCCCGGATTCATTCCTCGCGGCTTTCTCCCCGGCTACGCTCCGGGTCAATTGACGAAGGATGCAGACGAGTCCGACGACCGCGGCATTACGCTCCCCAAAGGCACGGACATCGTTTTGCAGATGCACTATCATCCGACCGGCAAGGAGGAAACCGATCAGCCGCGGATCGGCCTGTACTTCACTGACCGCAAACCGAAGCGCAACCCGTGCATCATTGCACTGGCCAACAACGACATCTACATTCCGCCCGGAGAAAAGGCCTTCCGCCGCAGCGATGCGTTTCGTCTGCCGGTGGACTTCGAGGTCCGCGACATCTGGGCACACATGCACATGATCGGCAGAGAGGTCCGCGTCTGGGCCGAGCTTCCCGATGGCAAACGCAAGGAACTCCTGCACATTCCCGACTGGGACTTCAACTGGCAGGAGAGCTACTTCTACACCGAGCCGTTCGTTCTGCCCAAGGGCACCTGGATCCGGGCTGAGTTCGTCTGGGACAATACCGCCGACAATCCCCGGAACCCCAACCATCCGCCCAAGTTCATCGAATGGGGCGAAGGCAGTACGGACGAGATGTCCGGCCTGATCATCGGCGGGGTGACGGTGCGGCCCCAGGACGAACTGGTGATGTGGGCCTCCGTGATCGGACATTATTTCGAGATCGAAAACAAAGCCAACGAGGCCCGCAAACGGCGGGAGCAGAATCGAGCCTCCGGTCGCCGTTGATCGCCTCTCCTTCCTCTTCCCATCGGTTCCACCCGCCGTTGACGGACCTCGGGGCAGGTCCGATCGTAGCGGCGGGAGTCCGTGTCAGGCGGTTGTCACGCGGCCGTTGCAATTGACATGGGCTTGTCAAAAGGGATAGGATGGGGAAAGTAAATCGGTGGAAACAAAGCTGCACCCTCCAGCGCACCCGTGTTTCCCCGTGAGGCATGAAAGATCGGCGACAGGTAGAGGCATGCTTACCATGGCAGCGGGGACTGGTACGCGCTCCTTGGAGCGCCTCACGCAAGATGTCTTTGAAGTGGTTCAGCGGCTCGCCCTGCTTTCGACGCGCGGCCGCCGTCGGGCCGGGGAACTCAAGGAGGGGGAGTTCCTGACCCTGGCGATGCTGGAAGAACGGCAAACGCTGACGGTCGGGGAGATCCAGCGGGAGCTTGGCGTCTTGCCGGCCCAGATGTCCCGCATTATCCGATCGCTGGAAGCCCGGCCCCAGCCGCTCATCGTCTGCCACATCAACCCGTTCGACAAGCGGAAAGTGGACGTTCGGCTCAGCGAAGAGGGTCAGCGGGTTCTCAACGCCTACCGCGCTCAGCGAATCGGTCGCGTCCAGCGGATCCTCAGTCAGCTCGACGAGGAAGACCGTGATCATCTCGGCGTCCTGGTGGACCGCCTGCGGGGTCTGTTGACCGCCCAGACCGAGCGCTGAAGCCGATCGCATTTCGCCGCGTCTTGACGCTTGGGCCAGAAAACGCTCCCCTGCCTTTCCTCAAGGCCCGTAGAATAGTCGTTGTCGGACAGCGGGATTTGAGGGAGGTCGCGCGGCCATGAGCTTGGGACCCGATCCGATCCTGAGCGGACCGCGGCAGTGGTTGTGTATCGGCCTGGGTCTGTTGTTCGTGGGACTCGGCGCGGCGGGAACCGTTTTGCCCCTGGTGCCGACGACGCCATTTCTCCTGTTGGCCAGCTACTTCTTCGTCCGCTCCTCGCCGCGTTTGACCCGCTGGCTGCACAGTTCGCGGCTATGGGGACCGATGTTGCACACCTGGCGGACCAGGCGGGCAGTCAGCCGACGGGTCAAATTCACCGCCGTCGTTGTGCTTCTGGTTTCGGTTGCCGTCAGCCTCTGGCTGGCTCGGCCGTCGTGGCCCATTTTGATTGTCTTCCTCGTCTTGGTCGCCATCGGATTGACTGTGGTGCTGCGGCTTCCCACGCTGCCCTCCTCAAGCGTGGAGGCAGCCTCGATTGCTGAACCACACCCGCAAGCCATACAGGCTGCCGACGCCGATCATGACCAGGCTTAAGCCCATCGCCTTCGGCTCGGGAATGGCCCGGACATAGACGACGCCGCGAAAAGCAGTGCGCGTCTGGGCCGTCGCTAGAAGCGTAGCCGTGGGATTGAATGTCCCGTTATAGCCGCTGCTGTCCACGAGCTTTACCAGTTCACCGCCTCCGGTCGCTCCAGTGCCTCCCTTGCGGGTGGCAAAGAGCGTCACGGTACTTCCTTCGACGTAGCCAGTCAGTCCACGGTAGTCGTCGGCGTCCTGACCGTAGGTGTTTCCGGGCAGCCATACGTCGTCCACCAGGGTCCATTTCGTGATTCCGCCGCGAACGTTGCCATCGTCGGCGACGTAGAGCGTATCCACGCCGGGAACGTTCGGGTTAAGGTCAGCAAAAAAGTAGCCGTAGGTGCTGCCACTCCGTGAAAAGCCATTCAAGCCGGTGATCTCATTGCCGGAGTTGGTCGGCAACCCGGTTCCAACCTTGCCCATCTGGATATTGCCTCCGGCGGAAACGTACAGTTGTCCGTCGAAGATGTTGACCTGACGAACGTTAGTGACAGTGGTGCTCACCTGCGTGGAAGTCGTGGCACCAACGGCCGCGACGTAGCGGACGCCGCCCG
>JANWWR010000145.1 GCA_025055835.1 Gemmatales bacterium
CCAGCCCCGTTGCCAAATAGGCCGGCAGCACCGGCATAGAGATAGGCCGGCATCCAACCGTAGGGGTAGGCAACATCCTCGTATAGTTTTCCTCCGGTCAGGATGGTGTCTGCCACAAGGAGGTTGACCCCGTGGTCGCCAAACAGAAAATCTGCTGTGAACAGCCTATCCGGTCTTAAAATTAATGTCGCGGTGCTGAGGAAGGTAGTCCAAATGATGACGGCGCCAAGTGAAGCACTCTCTCTGAATACCGGAGTTATGCGGGGGGAGCTTGGTCGCTGGTCGGTGCCTCTCACTGAAACCTCCTTCAACGAACATCTCTGCTCACCGGCTGCGGGAAGACCAACGACCCGACGAGCGCACCGAAGATCTGGAAGCAGCGCCACAGACGCCCGTTAGCTGCACCTCCGATTTAGGCGGGGGCGGGTCATGGGCCTCCACCCAGGAAGTTTTGGCATGCGATCATCGCAAGCCCGAGCAGCGCGATGACCCAAGCGCCTGGCCACATCTGCCGCATCCAGGCCGCGTTTTCTTCTCCTCCACAGTGCTGGCGCGGGGATTCGTCCGTGACACCCAGGCTCAGGGCGGAGAAACCGATCCCGACCACACCGAGCGGCCCGAGGATGGAGAAGAACGGCACGCCGTGGACCTTTGCTTGCCAAATGACGGCGGTCGCACCACCGACCGACACGACCGCGAGGAATATAACCGCGACAATCGCAACTGCCCGACCGTGACCCGTCCAGTTCTCCCCTCCGCTCGCCGAACTTGTTATTAACTTGCGCCGAGGAGGGGCCCTGCCTGGTGGTCCCCATCCCTCGGGCAGGGCTCACCTCGAAGGCTGGGTAACGTCGTCGATGATAACCCAAACCGCATTGCTGCTAACCTAGCGGGGGCTGGAAGCCGAAGTCAAGAAAAAACTGTGTTGCTTCAACCAGGGGTTTTCAAGTTTCGCAGTGCCAGTTCCGGGAAGAGGTACCTTTGCACTCTGCAATTTGAATAAGGTTTTCACCCTGCCTATTGGCCACGCAGATCGACGCAGATGATTTCCTCGTCGTTGCGGATGAAGGCGCAGCCGCCGGCGTAGGCAGGATGCGACCAGACCACGGCCCGCCGCGTGCCAAAACCGGCGTCGCCCGTCGGCTTCAGCAGATGGGCCCGGCTGATCTGCTCGTACCCTTTCGGCGTCAGCCGAGCAATAATAAGATCGCCTTTTTCGTTAAACAAAAAGAAGCGGTCCTCGTGCGGAGTCAGAAACGCATTGGCCCAGCGTGCCCGCTGGCCGCCGGTGGCCTCAAACGTCTCCCAGATCCGTTCGCCGGTGTTCTTATTGAGACAGCGCAATTGTCCGTAGCTGCACACGCCATAAATATAATCGCCTTGAATCACGGGCGTCGGCATAATGGAGTGCAAACCGTCCGTGTCAATTTCGTTTTTGCCCTGGCCTTTCCAAACAACGGAGGGCTGATCGCGGTCGGCGGCAAACTCCAGCATTAACGGCCCATCATAAAAAGCCGTGACAAAGAGCCGATTGCCGTCCTGGATCGGCGTCGGAATGCTCAGCCCGGAACGGATCGGAAACGGATGCGACCAGATCACCTTCCCGGTTTCCGGTTCCAGACCGTTGACCGCCTCGGGATGCCAGATGATGAGGTGCCGTCGGCCGTGGAACGTGTAGATCACGGGCGGACAGTAACCCGGTTCGGACGCCGACAAGGCCCGCCAGATTTCTTTGCCGGTGTTTTTATCGAGAGCCACGGCGAGGCTGCCCCGGCCTCCGGCCAGGCAGATGAGCCGGTCGCCGTCGATCAGCGGATGGGCCGCATAACCCCAACGGGGAAAGTTTTGGCCACGGACGTTGTACTCCCGTGGCAGGTTGCGATGCCAAACGACGGTGCCCTTCTCGGCGTCGAGACAGTGCAGGTCTCCCATCGCACCCAGGGCATACACTTTGCCATCGGAAACGGTCGGCGTGCAGCGGGGACCAGCGGGGTAGGAGAGACCGGCATAATTGCAGCGGTATTCGTGGGTCCATTGCACCTGACCGGAATTCTGATCCAGGCACAGCACCCGCTCGGTGCCGGCATCGTGTTGCCGATCCAGGACATAGACCCGGCCGTTGGCCACAGCGGGACCAGCGTATCCGCCGCCGATCGACGTCCGCCACAGTACCTTCGGACCGCCCGGCGGGAAGTTTCGCAGGATGCCAGTTTCCCGCCACACGCCGTCCCGCTTCGGTCCGAGCCACTGCGGCCAATCGTCGGCAATTCCCAGGGGAACCAGGGACGCGACTGCGATCCAGATGATAGTACTGCTCACTCGACCGATCCACGAAGCGCTCGCAGGCATGGTTTTCTCCGTTACGAAGAAGCGCGGCAGCCGGGGGACGATCTTCTGGCCCTGCACGTTGGCAAGGTTCCAGAAGTCGCCGCTGAGGGCGAGCAAGGCATGGGGGAATTGTACGGTTCCAGCCCGGCTGGTGGGAGTCGGAGCCTTGCGGCCGGGAAATCCTGAAACTTGCAGTTGTGCCGAGCCATCTAGTTGCGGGTAATCGAAAGGAGGGTTCATGGTCTACGGAAACGTGGGTTTCCGAGCGTCGTACCAGTTTACGGAAAGGAACCTCTGTCATGTTCCACAAAGCCTGCTGCTACGGAGTTACGCTTCTGCTACTGGGAGCCTCACTCGCGAAGGCCAATGAGTCGGCGGTGGATTTATCGAAGATCGAACGGCGCATCGGAAAGGAGCCGGCATATCAGGGAAAGCCGGGCTACCTGCTGTTGGTGTTCGGTCCCGAGGCCAAGCACAAGGCCTGGCTGGTGCTGGATGGCAACACGCTCTACGTGGATCGGTTCGGGACTGGCGATCTGGATCGGCCAGAATGCCGGGTAGAGGGCAAGCCACACCCCTGCTGTCCGTGCGTGTTCGAGGCCGGCGATCTGACCCTTGGTGAGCAGCAGTACACCAATTTACGTGTCTTTGTTTACGAGGCAAAAGACTCGACACATCGGACTGAGACAGAGCCTTTGCTCAAGGAATTCCTTCAGGCCAATCCTAATGGAAAACTTGTTTCGCTAAGCCTTGAAATGCCCTTTGAGAAACTGTTTCCTGATGACCGTGCCGACAAACCGATTCAACGGGTCACCCGTTCAGTAGGGCCGTGTGACTACAAAGGCATTCTTCAGTTTGCTTCCCGCCCCGAGGACGCTTCGATTATTTATTTTGGGAAGACTTGGCAGTTTACCCCAATCGGACGACAGAAGCTAATACGAGGCCGAAGCATAGATTTGGCTTTAAACCTCGGCAATCACGGGTTTGGACCCGGGACATTCGCCTCTGTTTCCTTTGTAAAACTGATTCCGGACTCAGCCAAGCCTCACGTGGTGATCGAATACAGCGGTTCCTCCGATCGTAAACCGATCGTTCAGGAAGCCGTGCTCAAAGACCGTTGCTGTTATGTTGTATTTCATGACACACTACGCATCCCTGACGATGTAGAGCCCGGCCAGGCACGGGTCACCTTTAAATTAGAGGGCTGGCTGGAAGGCCGAGTTATCCCTGCGACATATCAGCTTCCGGTGGTGTCTCGACCCCCTCTGCCAAGGATTGAGGATTCTCCTCAGCAGAAACTGGTCCGAGCCGTAGAGGGCTTTACTATCAACTCGCTACAGTTTACGCCCGATGGGAAAAAGCTTATCGTCGCGCAGTCAAAGGGAGTGGATCATGAGCAATTCTACCAATTTCACGTCTGGGACGCAGCCTCGGCTAGGCCAGGCAATCAATTCTTTCAGATTGAACCACGACAAGACACAGTTATTTACTCGCCGTTTCTTGCATTTTCCCCGGACAGTAGGCTTCTTGCGATCCACTATAACCTGCTGCGTAGGATACACGAGGGGGATATCGTCCGCAATGAGGAAAGCGGGCTGCTTCATGTTTTTGAGTTGCAAACGGGACGTCAGCTTTGGCACGACGACGGCCAAGGCTGGGGAATTCTAAGTGCCGCATTCTCTCCTGATTCTCAGGCCTTAGCCACTGCCAACTACTACTCAAAAATAAAGATCAAGGATCGTCATCGTGAACATGAGTTTACCGCAGAAATCCGGCTTTGGGACCCAAGGACCGGCACGAGAAACAGAACCCTTCCCAGCCTGCCCGGTCAAGTGGTTTGGTGGGTGCGATTCACTCCCGATGGTAAGCGGCTCATGTTCAGCAGCCACTATCGGACCGAGCCGGAGGAATTTTATCTTGGCGTGTGGGACCTCGCCGGTGATAAACTGGTGCTTAACACTCCGGATATATTTGAGGTTCCTGCTTTCTCGCCGGATAACGCGCAATTCGCTCTGTCAGGCTACTTGTGGAAAGGCTCCGAACTTCTTACGCGGCGGTTTGCCAAGGTGTTTGATGCTCAGACCATGCAGGAAAAGGCCTCTTTATCCTTGCCAGCAGGTGAGGGCTCACTCGTCCAACCGGTTTGGGCCCCGGACGGTAAATACGTGATCATAGGCAGCCGGGCGGGCCACGTCTGGCGTTGGGATCCTACAGGAAATGAGCCTCTCGTGGCAAAGGAAGCGTTATCCCCTGAAGGGCGAGGAAATCGAGATGCCTGGCCGACAACGTGGCATAACAGATCAGGACTTTATGCAATTCTGGTGAACGGCAAGCTCCCACAGCGCGTCACCAAGCGTAGAATCCCCGAGGATTATGACGAACTCCCGCCGCCGCAAATTGTCATCTGGGACGTGCGGACGATGGAACGGCGACTGACGCTAACAGGGCATCGTGGCCAAGTCAATGCCGTCGCCTTTAGCCCGGACGGTCGGACGCTCGTTTCGGGTGGGTCGGATGGTACCATCCGGTTTTGGGATTTGAGCGAGTTGCACGATCGCTAATTGTTGGCAAAAAAGCCCTGCTCCCCAAAACGGGGAGCAGGGTTGATCAAACAGTTACTTGGCGCGGAGATCGACGCAGACGATCTCCTTATCGTTGCGGGCGAAGAGGCAGCCGTTGGCGAAGGCGGGATGTGACCAGACGACTTCCCGGCCCCCGGCAAGGTGCGTCGGCTCCAGGATCTTGGCCCGATCCAGTTCCTCATACCCCTGCGGAGTGAGGCGAGCGATAATCAATTCGCCCTTTTCATTGGCCAGGAACCAGACATCGCCGTTCGGCACCAGAAACGCATTGGCCCATTGCACGCCCCGTCCCCCGGTCGTGGGTGCCAGGGTTTCCCAGATCCGTTCGCCCGTGTCCAGTTTAACACAGCGCAATTCACCTTTGCTGCAAATGCCGTAAATGTAACCATCCCGGATAAATGGTGTACACATCATGGCGTTCAATCCCTGGCTTCGCGTCACGGGCTTCTCCCGTCCGCCCCAGATGACCTCGGCTGTCGGCTTTTGCGTCGGATAAAGTTTAAGGACCATAGAATTGTTGAAATAGGAGGAAATAAAAAGTTTATCGCCTTCGAGTCGTGGCGCGACGATGTTCATGTTCATCTGGCAGCGGAACGGCTTCGACCAGAGAATCTCGCCCGTGTCGGGATCCAGGGCGTTCAGGTGTTCCGGGTCCCAGGCGATGAGCACCGGCTTGCCGGCGAGGTCGATGAGCATTGGCGGACAATAACCCGGCTCGGTAGCAGAGACCGCTCGCCAGACTTCTTTGCCCGTGTCCTTGTTAAATGCCACCACGGTTGAACCATCGCCGCCGACCATGCAGATGAGTTTATCCTTATAAATAACCGGATGCGTGGCATAGCCCGCGGGGGGAACGTCAATCTTATATTCCTGGGGCAGTTTTTTGGACCAAAGGACTTTGCCATTGTCCGCCTGGAAGCAAAACAGGTCGCCCATCGCGCCCAGGGTATAAACCTTGCCCTCGTGGACGGTCGGTGTGCAGCGGGGACCAAGCGGATACATGATGCGGTAGGTGCATTCGTACTCGTGCTTCCAGAGGATCTGGCCGTTGCTGGCATCCAGGCACAGCACTCGTTCCGTGCCCTTGCCGCCTCCCCGGGAGAAGGAATTGCTGACAACGGGCCGACCGCCCTCGGTAATCCGGTCCATGACGAAGACTCGGCCTTCGGCCACGGCCGGTCCGGTGTAGCCGGCCCCGATCGGCGTCCGCCACAGCACCTTCGGACCGCCCGGCGGGAACTTTCGCAGGATGCCGGTTTCCCGCCACACGCCGTCTCGCTGTGGACCGAGCCACTGCGGCCAATCGTCGGCTATCGCCGGGCTTGAAACACCCATTGCGACAACCAGGGCCGATACCCACCTTGCGATCGTTCCTCGTTGCATGGCCGGATTCTCCTTGCTCGAAATACTGCCTCACCGCCGACGAACTATTCATAGTCGCCCGCTTTGACGAAGGGATGAAAGAACCGTAGCGTAAAGCGAAGGCGCGGGGGGATGGTGGGGCGGGAGATGCGACCATGTACAAGACCGGACACGCTTACCTGCTGTGGCTGCTGTGCTTCGTCGGCCTGTGCGGCATTCACCGTTTCTACTGCGGCAAATGGATTACGGGGCTGATCTGGCTGCTGACCGGCGGACTGCTGCTCGTCGGCCAGATCATCGACCTGTTCTTGATCCCCGGCATGGTGGAAAGGGCCAACGCCCGGCATCTGGAAATGTTGCGACGGGCCGGCGCTTGAAACTCCCGGTCTCGGACCATCACGGTCCCAGGAGAGCACGCAGAATCAGGTCGCGGACTTCGTTCATCAGCAAAACGCCCTCCCGTGGCGGTTCGCCACTACCGATGAGGATCGGCATGTCGTCCGGCTCGGAAGGAACCAGCCCGTGACTGCCACCAACCAACGTCGGATCGAGCGGCACCACGTCGAACAGCGTGCGGAAGCCGAGCCTCTTTTGCAATAGCCGGAGCATGACCCGCCCGGTCGGCCACCACAGACGCGGATCGTAGAACATCTCGCAGGGATCGAACCCCGGCTTGCGATGGATGTCCACGGTGCGGGCGAAGTCCGGGGCTTTGCGGTCGTCCAGCCAATAAGGATAGGCGAACCAGGCGTCGGGGCGACTCACGGCGATGACGTCGCCGGAACGAGGATGATTCAGGGCCAGATCGCGGCGTTCCTCTCCGGCAAAGACCCCCGCAACACCCTCCAGTCCCATCAGCAGGTCCTTGACCTTGGGAATCTCCTCGGGGTCCCGCACATAAACATGGGCCAATTGATGATCGCAGACGGCAAACGCCTGGCTCTCGAAAGTTTCCAGCGTCTCGCCGAACGGACCGTCGCGGACAGCCAATAGCCCAGCCTGCCGCAAGGCTCGATTCGGCAAGATCGGGTGTTTGACGTCGCAGTGTCCATACTCGCTGACGATCCAGACGCGCGCTCCGACGACCACGGCAGCGTCAAGGATGATGCTGATATCCTCATCCAGTTGCCGCACGAGCCTGGCCATGTTGCAGCGGGAAGGGCCGTAGCGCTGCGGATCGTAATCGAGATGGGGCAGGTAAACGAGGGTCAGATCGGGCCGTTCGGCTTCAAGAATTTCAGCGGCGCAGCGGGCGATCCAGGTCGTGGAGGGCCGACCGGCTTTCGGGCCCCAAAAGGTGTGGAATGGAAACGGTCCCAGCCGGTTTTCCAACCGCCTGGTCAGTCCTTCGGGTTTGCCGTGTATGGCGAAGACCTTGTTGCCATCGGCTCCGTAGTAGGGCTTGGGGGTGACGCTGATCTCCACGTCGGCCCCCTGGTTGAACCACCAGAAGAGCTTGGCGCAGCGGAAGCGGCGTCCTTGAGCGACGGCGATGCGGCGGGCGAACGAGTACAGCGGTTCGGCCTGGAGCAAGCGATTGGATTGTAGCCAGAAGCGAACTTCGCCGGTGTCCCGGAAGAACCAGCCGTTGGCCACGATGCCATGCACCGGGGGACTGGTGCCGGTCAGTAGCGTGGCCTGGGCGGTGCAGGTGACGGCGGGCAAGGGTGGACGGAGACTCCGCTGCCAGCCGCGGTTGGCCAGGGCGACCAGATTGGGGCCGTGACGAAGAAGCCGCCGGGTCAGCCCGACGGCATTCACCACCACCAGGGGCGACGGCTCTTTCATGGCCACCATTGTAGCCGAGCCGACTGCGTGACAGTAGGCATCGGCTTGAAAATCCCGCTAGAATGACCGTTCTTGCAGGAGCGCTTCCGGGATTCGAGCGGTGAGGAATCTGTCATGCTCAATCTTGTCGGCATCTGTCGGCGATGGCTGGTCGCAGTCGTTGTCGTGCATCTGGCCGCGTCCCTGGCCCTGTCGCACAGTCAGGAGAAAGTTGCGGAACAGGGGGCCAATCCGGTTGCCGAGGCGCTGCGCTATCGGCTCGTCGGACCGTTTCGCGGCGGGCGGTCCTGTGCCGTGGCCGGGGTGCCGGGCAAGCCGCTGCTGTACTACTTCGGCAGCACCGGCGGGGGGGTCTGGCGAACTACCGACGGCGGGCAGACCTGGGAGAACATCTCCGACGGCCATTTCGGCGGCTCCATCGGCTCGGTCGCCGTCAGCGAATCCGATCCGAATGTGATCTACGTCGGCGGCGGCGAGAAGACGGTTCGCGGCAACGTGTCTCACGGCGAAGGCATCTGGAAGTCCACGGATGCCGGAAAAACCTGGAAACACGTCGGCCTGCGCGATTCCCGCCACATTCCCCGCATCCGCATCCACCCTCGCAATCCCGATGTCGTTTACGCCGCCGTGTTGGGACATCTTTTCGGTCCCAATCCGGAACGCGGCGTCTATCGCAGCACCGACGGCGGAGCGAGCTGGAAGCAGGTGCTTTTCGTCAATCCGGACGTGGGAGCCGTGGACCTGATCCTCGATCCGAATAACCCTCGTGTCCTTTACGCCTCGACCTGGCGGGTGCGGCGGACGCCGTACAGTCTGGACAGCGGCGGGCCGGGCAGCGGGTTGTGGAAAAGCACCGACGGCGGCGACACGTGGAAGGAAATCACCCGCAACAAAGGCCTGCCCCAGGGCACCGTGGGCATCATCGGCATCGCCATTTCGCCGGTGGATTCCAGCCGCGTCTGGGCTTTGGTCGAAGCCGAAGACGGCGGCTTGTTTCGCTCCGACGACGGCGGGGAAACCTGGAGCCGCATCAACGAGGACCGTGCTTTACGGCAGCGGGCCTGGTACTTCACCCGCGTCTATGCCGGGCCGAAGAACCGTGACGAGGTGTACGTCCTCAACGTGAATTTCCACCGCTCCGGGGACGGCGGCCGAACCTTCAGCGTCATCGCCACCCCCCACGTGGACCATCACGATCTCTGGATCGCTCCCGAGGATCCGCAGCGGATGATCGTCGCCGATGACGGCGGCGCCCAGGTCACGTTCAACGGCGGGGCCAGCTGGTCCACCTACCACAACCAGCCAACCGCCCAGTTTTACCGGGTCACGGTGGACAATGGCTTCCCGTACCGCATCTACGGAGCGCAGCAGGACAATACCACCGTCCGCATCCGCAGCCGCAGCGATGGCTTCAGCATCACGGAGCGCGACTGGGAACCGACCGCCGGCGGGGAGAGTGGACACATCGCCGTGCATCCGAAGGACCCGGACATCGTATACGGCGGTTCCTATGGCAACTACCTGACCCGGGTCAATCACCGGACCCGAGAAGTGCGGGAAGTTACCGTCTGGCCGGATAGTCCCATCGGGGCCGGAGCCGACGTGCAGAAGTACCGCTTCCAGTGGAACTTCCCGATCTTCTTCTCGCCCCACGATCCCAATACGCTCTACGCCGCTGCCAACGTGCTGTTCAAGACCACCAACGAGGGCCAGACCTGGACCGTCATCAGTCCCGACCTGACCCGCAACGACAAGAGCAGGCAAGGGCCGTCCGGCGGGCCGATCACGAAAGACAACACCACGGTCGAGTATTACTGCACGATCTTTGCCGCTCTGGAATCGCCGCATGAACCCGGCGTACTGTGGTGCGGCTCGGACGACGGCCTCCTGCATCTGTCCCGGGACGGCGGAAAGACCTGGAACCGCGTCACGCCTCCCGACCTGCCCGAATGGAGCATGATCAACAGCCTGGAAGCGCATCCCACGGAAAAAGGCGGGCTGTACCTGGCGGCGACCCGCTACAAGCTCGACGACTTCAAACCCTATCTCTACAAGACCACCGACTACGGCAAGACCTGGACCAAGATCGTCAACGGCATCGCCGAGGACCATTTCACCCGCGTCATCCGTGCCGATCCGAAGCGGCCCGGATTGCTCTACTGCGGCACGGAGTCGGGCATGTACGTGTCCTTCGACGATGGCCGGCGCTGGCAACGCTTCCAGATGAACCTGCCCATCGCGCCTGTCACCGACTTGGCGATCAAGGACGACGACCTCATCGTCGCCACGCAGGGCCGGTCATTCTGGGTTCTCGACGATCTCACGCCGCTGCATCAGTACCAGCCTGAACTCCTGGACAAGCCGATGCATCTGTTCCAACCGCGCTCGGTGCATCGGCTGCCCGGCGGCGGGTTCGGTGGCGACGACGAAGAGCAGACCCGCCGTCCCCGCACTGAGGGCGACAATCCGCCCGGCGGCGTCGTCATTCGCTTCCACATCAAGGACGCACCCGGCAAAGATGATCCGGCCAGCCTGGAGATTCGGGACGCCAAAGGCGACCTGGTACGCCGTTTTGCCAAGGACGCTGAGCGGGACAAGCTCGAAATCAAGCAGGGAATGAACCGCTTCGTCTGGAACCTCCGCTATGCCGATGCCGAGGACTTTCCCGGCCTGATCCTGTGGGGCAGTCTCACGGGACCGAGGGCCGCTCCAGGCCGGTACGAAGTCCGGTTGAAAGTCGGCAAGCACGAGCAGTCGGCGTGGTTCGAGATCAAGCCCGATCCGCGGGCCTCGGCAACGCCGGAGGACTACCAGGCTCAACTTCAATTCACCCTGGGAGTGCGGGACAAAATCACCGAGATGCACCGCGCGGTCAAGCAGATCCGGGATCTCCGTGATCAGCTTCAGCGGATCACCGCCCGCCTCAAGGACCAGCCGGAACGCAAGGAGGTGGTCCAGGCGGCGGAGAAACTGTCTCAGCAGTTGACCGAGGTGGAGGAAATCCTGCACCAGACAAAAGCCCGCAGCGGGCAGGACGTACTCAACTTCCCGATCCGCCTCAATAACAAGCTCGCGCTGTTGATGATGGGAGCGAACATGGGTGACAATCGGCCCACCGATCAGGCGGTGCAGGTCCGCAACGAGCTGTTCGCCCAGGCCGACGCGGCCCTGAACCGCTTCCGCAACCTGATCAAGGATGATCTGACCGCGTTCAACGCCTTACTGCACCGGACCCAGACGCCCGGCGTGTTCGTTACCGATCCGGCAAAGAAGTGACGGAGCGTTTCTTCGCTGGCTTCTAACGCGGTGAAAGCATGGGGTTCATTCTCGGCTTGATGAGTGCTGTCTTCGCGGCGTCGAAGGACTTGCTCAGCAAGCGGTTGGCGTTCCGCATCGACGGCACGGCTTCAACCTTCGCCTCGTTCTTCTTCGCGTTGCCGTTCTATGTCATCGTGCTGACAATCCTCGGTCTGAGCGGAGCGGAAACGACCACCTGGACGCGGAGTTTCCTTCTTCTGGTTTTCCTGCGGGCGGTTACGGATACCGCGGCGGAGTGGCTCAAGATGTACGCCTTGGCCTACGGCGACATTTCCATCGTGGCCACGTTCTTTTCCCTCTCGCCGCTGTTCCTGCTGGTCACGTCGCCGCTGATCACCGGCGATCCGTTGTCGTGGTTCGAGGTGGCGGCGGTGAGCCTGGTCGTGGCAGGAAGCATCGTCATGGTCTATCGGCCCAGTCTGGTCGGCTGGCAGCACCAGATGAAGGGAATTCTCCTGGCCAGTGGAGCGGCCTTGTTTTTCAGCCTTAATTCCTGCTTTGACCGCCTGGCGGTGAAGGAAGGCACGCCGGTCTTCACCGGCTTCACCATGACGCTGCTCTCGGCGGTGTTTCTGGTGCCGTTCGTGATCGGCCATCCGCAGCGGATGGAGGGGCTGAGGACGAACTGGCTGGGTTTGACGGCCCGAGGTGTGCTGGAGATCGCCTTTATGGTCTGCAAACTGGCAGCGCTCCAGTATCTGACCGCGCCGGACGTGGTGGCTTTGCAACGGCTGTCGCTCGTGCTTTCGATCATCGGGGGCAGGGTGTTTTTCAAGGAAGCGGATTTCGTTCGGCGGCTCCTGGCCGGGTTGCTCATCCTCGGCGGGGCGTTCGTCGTAGGTTGGGTGCAGCGGGAAACGCTGGCGCAGTTGCTGGGTTGGTAGCGGGGCGAGGGCACGGAGGGCTTACGCCCTCCGCTCGGACAGAAACCCGAAGCGTCAGCGAGGACCGGCGATGACACGAGGCACGGAGGGCTAACGCCCTCCGCTCGGTAGTTCAACGTCGTCAGCCGAGCGGGCAGCGTAAGCTGCCCGTGACGAGAGGATTCCCGCCCTCCGCTCGGACAGAAACCCGAAGCGTCAGCGAGGACCAGGCGATGACACGAGGCACGGAGGGCTAACGCCCTCCGCTCGGTAGTTCAACGTCGTCAGCCGAGCGGGCAGCGTAAGC
>JANWWR010000047.1 GCA_025055835.1 Gemmatales bacterium
CCGCAAACTCCTGGGTAAGCTCCGGCACAAATGCTCGATCTATCCCGGCACCGAGGGAGACCAACGGGAATCGCTCGGCCGGGAGATCATCGGCATCGTCAACGAGTTGGTGGCCGGCGGTCTTCCGCCCAGCAGCCGCGAGCTGCGAAACTACCTTCTTCCCATCGTGGATAGTCTTCCGCAGGCGACCGAGGAAGCTGTGCACTTTCCGCTCGTAACTCGGGAAATCGACCGCTACCTGGCCCAATCCGGGCCTTCCAATCAACCGGAAGGGGACCAGGAACCTACCCCGGCGGTAAGGAAGGTCGCTGAGTTGCTGGAAGGGCGGGCCGTGGTGCTCATCGGCGGAGATCGGCGTCCCGCCAGCGAGCAGGCCTTGAAAAACGCCTTTCGCCTCTCGGAACTGCTCTGGATCGCCACGCCGGAGCATTCGTCGATCACCCGCTTTGAGCCGTACATCGCCCGGCCCGACGTGGCCGTGGTCCTTCTGGCCATCCGCTGGTCCAGCCATTCCTACAGCGAGGTCATCGAGTACTGCAACCGCTTCGGCAAGCCGCTGGTCCGTTTGCCTGGCGGTTACAATCCCAACCAGGTCGCGGTGCAGATCCTCGATCAGTGCAGCGACCGGCTCGAGCGCGCCCGGGAACTCAGCCAGTTGACGTGAGATCACTGCGATCCAGCCGTCCCGCAGCGGCCGTTCCGCCTTGCGGACCTTGCCCGAGGCCGGTATCGTTACCTTGGATAGTCTGTGCATCGTACCGACTGCGGTTTCGGAGGGATGATACATGGCTCGCAGGATTCTCAATCGGCGACAACTCCGCGAGGCGGCCGAGGCTGCCGAACGCCGCGCTGCCGAAAAGGAACGGGACGACGAAGAGGAAGAAGAGGAGGAAGAGTCGGAGGACGTCGAGGACGAAGAGGAGGCCGCAGCCGAGGACGAGCTTGACGAGGATGAAGAAAAGCCCAAGAAAAAGTCCCGCAAGAAGGCAGCCACCGGCACCTCGACGCGGCAGAAGCAGCGCACCGCGAAGACTGCCCGCATGAAAGTGGTCTGGGCCGTGTACAGCAGCAACCAGACCCTGGAGAAAACCTTTGAGTATTCCCAGAAGGCGGAGGCCGAGAAATACGCCGCCAAGCTCTCCGCGGAAAAGAAAAGCACCTACTACGTCAATCCCCTGCGGCAGCCGATGACGTGATCCGGCTCCGTCCCGCTCCACCACGCCACCCTCGCTGAAAACAACGAAACCCACGGTCGGCTGACCGTGGGTTTCTCGTTGGGCCGACTTCGTCAGGCCGGAATCAGTCCGGTCGCTCGGGCCGAACGGAGATCAGCGTCTGGATCTGCCTCAGTTTGCTGCCGACAAACATCACGTTGTGAATGCTGAAGTCCTCGGGCTTGCCCTTGCCCATCTGGAGCGGGGTCATGGTCAGGTCTCCGGATCCGAAGCCCAGAATCCAGTGGCGGAACAGGTCGTCCCGCTGCTTCTCGAACGTCATGCCTTCCGTCTGGAACGACCGCTCTCCCCCCCCAAGAATATATCCGTGCGTGATCTCCCCCGGCTTGATCTCCCAGTAGCTGAAGCGGTCGTAAATGCGGAACGCGAAGACCCACACCACGAACAGCACCGTGGAGAAAAAGAGATAGAACCCGGCGTTCATGTGGATGTTGAGACGGAACAACCAATCGAAAATGATAGACCACCAGCCCAAGTAGGCGAAGGTCACGGTGATAAGAAGGATCACCGCGATAACGATGGCCGATGTCAAGCCACGCATCGGCACGTTGGTGATGAGGATCACGACGAGCACAGCCACGGCGTAGATGATGCCGAGGTTTTTGTTCGTCGCCATCCGTTCGTAGAGTTCGCCGCTTTCTTTGATCCGCTCGTCGGCGATTTCCTTGCCCTCGGGCAGTTCGATGCGGGCCGGCTTGCCCGGTTCGGGAGCGTAGTACTGGGAACCGGCCGGCACGATGGCCACGCGGGAGTCCTCGTAGAGCGTGTAGAAGCCCATGATGAAGCCCACGAGCCAGACCGGCCACCAGTAGAATAGGGGACTGTGGCCGTAGATGATGATCGACTTCGGCGGGGCGGAGGAAGCTGCATGGGACATTGGCTTTGGTCCTTCCACGAAAACTGACTGGTTCCTGGGCGACGCGCTCCGGGTTGCGTCTTCCGTTCCCAACACCTATTCGCTTCCCGGACCCGGATATTAACGCTCTTGGCTGCGGTTTGCCAAACCATTTTGCCGAAACTGGCCGTCCGCAAAATGGTTCACAGCTTGCTGCGGCCTCGCAAACGCAACTGCTCACGGGGAATGACATGAGGCTGGGAATCAGGGTCGCTCGGCGTCGAACAGCCGCCGCAGCCGGTCTTCTCGGCTTTGACGGAGCGGACCAAGAGCCAGACCAGATAGGCTGACGCCGCTGCCACGGCCAGCAACGCCACGATGTACTGCCAATCCGGCATGGCATCAGTTCTCGGAGGGTTCCGGCGGGGTCGCTCTGCGAGAATCTTCCACAAAAGCCTCGAAATTCACGTCCCCCGGCGGCTGGCTCCCGGCTTCCGCCTGGACCGCTTGACGGCGGGCGCGAATCTCGGCCATCTTCTCCTGGTAACGCCGTTCACTACGTCGGTAGAGATACAACGCCGTCGCGGCCAGCACGAAAAGAATGACCGCGGTCAGACCAATGGTCCGCAACGTGGCCAGCAAGTCGAAGCGCGGTGGCGGTTCGGGAATGATCGGACTCTTGCCGACCAGCACCGGCACGTAGCCGGTCCGCGCCGGATTGTTCCTGTCCGGCGGCAATTGCACCTTGAGCACCTTGAGAAAATAGCCATCAAAGGTCACGTCGCGGAGGTAGAGTCGGTTCCAGAGCCGTTGCGGCGGCAAGTGCGGCGGCAGGTCGGTAAAGAGGATGCCGTAGGAATAGCCCGTCTTGGGATCGACGATCAGCCCTTGATAGATGAATTCCAGACCGGGGGTGGGCCGGACCAGCTCGAACGTCTGCACCCAGATCAGATCGCCGTGGATGCGGATGATGCGTCCGCGATATTCCCGGGGCTTGGTCATCAGGGCGGAGAAGCGGACGTTGCGTTGGGCGTCGGCAGCCAGTTGCTCCAGGGTCGCTTCCTTGGCCAGGGAGATGAGGTGATAGCGGGCGTCGGCGTCCCGACGCTTGGGATCGAGTTCCTGGGACGTTTCGTCCTCTTCAAGGAAAACCTCGTGATCGATAGCCCCGCTGACCCATCGCCATTCCGGCGTCGGAGCCGAGGGATTGGTCGGCAGGCGCTGCTCCTCCGGAGTCTCGCTCAGCGGCACGAATTCATCGGCCAGGACGGTCATGGCCCCGCCTTCGGCACTGCCCGGCGTGAGCGGGAAGCTCAGAGCAAGACCGAGCAGGCCCGCGCTGCGGGAGGCCGCGCTTTGCATTTCCAGGGCAACGGGGGAAGCGCGCCGATCTGGCTCGGCCTGCGGTTCGGCGTCGATCTTGGCTTCGGGAGGCTTTTTCTGGAAGACGGCGATCCATTCCCAGGTCCGCGGATCGCTGGCCTTGACCATCGCCCAGAGGATGAACGCCGCCGCCACCATCAGGCTCATCAGCCGAAGGTAGTCCCGGGGACGCAGCAGCGGTTCGGGTTTGGCCTCGGGGCGTCGCTGGCTCATGGAGCTAACTCCCCGCATCGCGGCTCAGGATCCGCTGCTGACGGCGCGCAGCAGGTCCATCTCGATCTTGGGAAACAATTTCACCGGACCTTCCAGCTTCAGACCGGGAAAATACTGCGGCAACTTGCCTTCTTTTTTGAGATGCATCAGTTGCGTCGTCTGGCGACAGGAATCCATGACCCGCATGGTTTCTTCCCAGCGCAGGCTGATGCTGCCCTGGAGCGTGATGCGGTCGTCGTCGCCTTTGTACTGGAGAAGTTTGTACTCCAACTCGGCCAAGAGCAGTTCCACGGGCGTATCGGCGCTGCCCTCGGCGGGCTTGATGATATCCACGCGGCCAGCGCTGACGATTTCCAGACTGGCGAGGCGGCCCTTGGGTCCGGCTTTGGCGCGCACCGTGACCGCCGGCTTGGTCTGCGTGATCCGCGGCGACGCTACCTGATCGGGCCGAGCCTCCGCCGGGCCGCCCTGATCCCCCGCCGCCAAGGTGATCGGAAACTGCCTTTCCAACTGCGACGGGTTGTAGGTGAAGATGAAGAACGCCAGAAGCTGAAACGACATGTCCAGCATCGGCGTGATGAACACGGAGGTGCTGTTGAAGTCCTCAGCGGCGCTGGAGCTTTCCGTCTTGACCCGCATGACTCGTACTCTGAAGGTGCGAAGCTGATTTCGACTCACTGGGCGGCGAAGGCCCGGACCTCGACCTTGGGAAATCCTTCCTTGGTACACTGGGCGATCATCTGCACGACCAGTCCATAACGGGCGTCCACGTCGGCCCGGATGACGACCACGGTGCGCAATTCCACCTGATCGCTCGGCTTCCCGGTCCGCAGGCTCTCCTTCTTGCGGTAGTCCTTCGCCAAAGCGGCCAGTTTCCGCTGGGCGTAGTCGAGGCCGACCGCCTCGTTGTCCTCGGTGAACCACTTCGATTCGTCGTATCCGCTGAAGATGATCTTGTACTGCTTGCGGCCCTGTTCGTCGGGCACGACGTCACGGATGATCCGGCCGTCGGGAGTGCGAGCGGGAGTGCCGTTGGGATTCATCCGCACTTCCCGCTTGATCTCCACGTTGATGACCAGCACATCCACGTCGGTCTTGGGCATGATCTCCTGGGCCGACAGCGACGTGGGCAGAACCACGTTGGCGCTGACCTGATCGGCCACGAAGTTGACGCACATCATGAAAAACATGATGAGTTGCATGATGACGTCAAGCAACGGCGTCAGGTTGATGTCCAGTTTGTCCGAGCCGACCTGTGCAGCCATGACGTTTCTCGACCGCTTCTGGATGCCGAAAGATCCACGAGGATCGGCCTGAGCATCACCCTTCCTGCTTGGCCGGGACGCCCGGGGCCGTTGCCGCTGGCTTGCCCGGCGGCGGTTCCGTGGCCGGTCGCCGCGAACTGTGGTACATCTGCGTCAGCAGGTCGTCCGCCATCAGCGAGGCGTCGATGGCGATACGGGACAGCCGGTTCTTGAAGAATGAATAAGCCGGAATGGCCAGGCACGACAGGAAGATGCCAACCAACGTGGCGTTGAGGGCGTGGGAAATACCGGCAGCCAGCTTGCTGGGGTCCGGGGTGCCGCCGCGTCCAAGCTCGGCGAAGCTGTCGATCATGCCCGAAACCGTGCCCACCAGTCCGATCAGCGGCCCCAGCGTGCCGATGATGGCGATGTAGCCGATGATGTGGTCCTTCCGTGCCCGCAGGCTTTCGATCATGGCCTCGGCGGCGTCGCGGGCCTCCTGCAAACCGTGCTGGAGCCGAGCCATCCCGGCCGTCATCACCCGGCCGATCATGGAGTGGTCGGCCTTGGCCATCTCGAAGGCATCCTTGTAGCGACGCTTGTTCATGGCGTCCTCAAACGCCTCGATGAAGTCCGGCGGCATCATGGCCGCGCCCCGAAGGTCGATCAGCAGCCAGACCAGCAGAGCCACAAAGATGAAATAGATCAGCAGCAGGATGATGCCGACGACGCTCAGGAAGAGGAACTCGATCAGCCCCGTGCCGCCTCCTTCGGATGCTGTTTCTTCCTGGGCCATAGCAGGGCCGGCGAAGGTCAGCAACAGGACAACAGTGAGAAAGCTCAGCAGGAAAGGAACGTGGAACCGACGCCCGAACGGCATGATCATGGTGAAGCATCCCCGATGTTGCAAAGGCACGCGGCGATTCAAGCAGGCAAAAAGCATCGCCTGAACGGCGCTTGCTGGAAAAGCGATGGCCTGTTTCCTCAGAATGGAATGCCGACAGGCCGCTGTCAAGGGTATTTAGGGGCGTTCCATTGGCGCTTTCGGACCCGCTTTTTGAGGCAACGTCGTTGACCGGCCCGTGGGCGGCGGGTTATAGTGCCAAGTGTCGTGCCGTTGCAGGCACGTCCTAAACCGCAGAGAGGAGGCATCCGTGCCCCGGAAACGCAAGGCCAAGGACAAGCAAATCGAGATTGCCGGGTTTGTCGGGGTCGGATTGGACGGCGACGACGGCCACAAGCGGATCACCACGGGCGAGAAGTTCATCGTCGCCGGCGGTTCCGAGAAGACTCACGAGCAAATGACCGAAGTCCTCATCGAAGTGACCGAATCCCTGGACCGCCGCGGCAATGTGGTGCGGTGCAAGGACGAACTGATCGCCTTGTTTCACGATGCCTACGCCAAGCGCGTCCGCTGAGAAGGTCGGTGGCCCTCGGCGATTTTTCCGTGAAGACTCGCGGGCACCTGCGGTTCTCCTGTTGGGCCTGCGAAGCGGTCCCCCCTCGAAGTTGCTTTGAAACTTCCGTGAAACTCTGCGGGTAGTGGCAGGAAGGAAGCCGTGTCGGCCGATGATGTCCGACTCGTGAAGCGCTGTCAGCGGGACGATCCCGAAGCGATCCGCGAATTGGTGGAACGCTATCAGGGGGAGGTGCTGGGGTTGTGCGTCCGGCTTCTGGGGGACCGGCACGAGGCCGAGGACGTGGCCCAGGAAGTATTTGTGCGGGTCTTTCGCAGCTTACATCGCTGGGACTCGACCCGACCGCTGCGGCCGTGGATCATGACCATCGCCGTCAACCGCTGCCGGACGTTTCTGGCCCGGCGGCGAAAACGGCCGGAAGTGCGGGAAGATCTGGGCAATGTCCCGGCTCGATCCGGCGGCGACGGGGACGGCGAATTGTTGCGGGAGATTCGCCAGGCCCTGGAGGAGGTCCGACCCGAATACCGCATCGCGTTTGTGTTGTTCCACGAACAGGGTCGGCCCTACGAGTTCATCGCCCAGGCCTTGTCCCGGCCGGTCGGCACCATCAAGACGTGGATGCATCGCTGTCGGCAGGCGGTGCTGGAACGGCTGAAGCGGCGGGGGATGATTTCCGAGGTCGGTCATGAACTGCCATGACTTTGCCCGCAAGCTGGAAACCTACCTCGACGGAGGCTCCGAGCTTCGGCCGGCCCTGGCCGATCACGCCGGCCAATGCCCCTCCTGCCGTGAACAACTCGCCTGGGCCGACCGCCTTCTCGCCCTGCCGTTCGCGGAACCGGTGACGATCCACCCGGAATGGACGGAGCAAGTCGTGCAGGCTGTGCTGCGGGATCGTCGGCTTCGCCGCCGACGCCGTTGGGCGATGACTCTGGCAGCGGCGGCTTGCTTGCTTTTGGCCCTGCTGGCTCAGCCGCTTCTTCGCGGGACCGGCCAACCCCAGACCGAGCCTGGCCCGCTGGTGGCGGAAAACCAACCGTCGGCTCCGAAGCCGGAACCGCCTCCGCCACCCCTTCCGGACTTGACGCTCGGCTCCGCCCTGCGCTTCGGTCCGACGTCGCTGGAGGCCACACGCAATTTCGCTTCGGAGGCCGCTCGGCAGGCTTCTTCCCTGACCGCGGCCGCTCCGCCGATCCGACCGGCTCCCCGCCGCGTCGATCCGGTGCCGGACCCGATGGCCGATCTGGGCCGCAACGCCTCCGAAGGTCTGGAACCCGTGGTCCGTTCCACCCGACGGGCCTTCGACGCCTGGCTGGATCTGCTCCCGATGCCGACGGAGGAAAAACCCGGGCTGTAATCCACTTCGCTCACCTTGTCGGATGGTGGATCCATGATTTCGTCGCGATTTCGTGTTGCTCTGACAGCGCTGGTCTTGTGGATGTGCCTGGGCGCGCCATCGGCTCAGGCGGGAGATGCGGCCGAAGCGTTGGTCCGCCTGCTTCCCGGAGAACCAGCCCTGTGCGTCGTCGTCGAAGACCTCCGCGGTCATGCCGAGAAACTGCGGGAAAAGGGCCTGGTTGATCTCCTCTTCGATTCGCCGTTGTCCTCGCTGCTGCCGCAGGGGCTGAACCGGGAATCGGTCGCGGAACTGGAACGCCTGCTGCAAAACCACCTGCAAAGCAACTTTGAGGAAATCGTGGAGGCTGTTCTTGGCGATGCCCTGGTCCTGGCCTACTGGCCCCCCCGCGACAACCAGCCCGAACGCTCCGTGATCCTCGCCAAAGCCCGCAGCCCGGACAAGGCGATGATCCTTCTGAAGCGCCTTCACACCGTGCAAATGCAAGCGGGTCAGGTGGAGAAAGTGGAAACCCGCACCGTCGGTCAGGCCAGCTACTTTCGCCTCGTGGAGCAGGGCGGACAACCGCAGTTCCAGGCGATTCACGAAGGCGTGCTCGTCCTGACACAGGAGGAGCAGAGCGTTCGGCGCGTTCTCGAAACTCTGTCCGAGGCCCCGAAGGAGACTGGGTTCAGCCGTCGGTATGCCGCTTTAGGACGGGAACCCGCCTTGCTCCGCGTGCTGCTTTCGCCGCGGGTCTTCGATGCCGATCTCGCTTCCAAGGCCGAGGCCGCTCCGGAGAACGAGGCCGTCTTTCTTAAGGAGTTTCTGCGTTATTGGCAGAGCATCGAAAGTCTGGGGCTGACGCTGGCCATCCAGCCGGACCTGACCTTGGCCCTGCATGTGCAGGCTGATGTCGCCAAGTTGCCGGAAACCGCCCGGCGAGCCTTGGCGGAGGCCGCGAAACCGTCGGCCCTGTGGAACTACGTTCCCGCCAACGCCATGCTTGCCCTGGGCGGGCGTTGCGATGTGGATGCCCTTTGGGACGCCTTCCAGACCTTCCTGCCCACGCCGGGCCGCGAACAGATGGTAGCCGACCTCGAGCAGAACACCCGGGCCTTGTTCGGCCTCGGCTTTCGGGACGACATCATCAAGCACCTTGGCCCCGATGGGATCGCCTACATCGCTCCGCCGGCGGGGCTGTTCTCCGTGATGCCCGAGGTGCTGCTGGCGGTCAAAATCCGCTGTGACGAAGCCGACCGGCGACGCATCGAAAGTGAATGGAGCGACGCCCTCAAAACCCTGGCCGGCGTGATCGCCTTGGCCCGGACTCAGGCCGGTCAGCCGACTTCGCTGCGGACCCGTCAGACATCCTTCGGCCGGATCGTCTATCTCGAAGGGCCGGGAATGCCGATTCCGGGAATGCAGCCCGCCGGGGCGATCAAGGACGGCTGCCTCGTCCTGGCCCTCTCACCTGATACGATCATCCGCTTCCGCCGTCGGGACGCCAAAGAGTTTGCGGCGGAAAAGCAGACCGCTCCCCTGCTCGGCCTCCTGAACTCCAAGGCGACGCTGGATATGATGGTCAACAACCCGGTCAACCGTGCCGCGCTCACCTCGGTGCTGGCCTTGATGAACGGCGGAAATGTCGTGGAAGCGAATGGCCGCGTCGAGACCCTTCGGGATCTGCTCAAGTCGTTTGAAACCGTCGAATTACGCTACCGGCCCCAGGACAACGGCGGGTCCGTGGAACTGCGGATTCGGCTGGCAAAATGACATTTACCCGCAGAAGCCGCCGGTCCCGTCACCACCACGGAACGAAGGGGGCGGCGAAGACGTACACCAGCAGGGCCAAGGCCGCCAGCACGGCGACGACGCACAGCATTCCGCCAACCCACCCGCCAGCGACCGGCTCCTCCGTCGGCGGAGGTGCAGCGGTCATCGGCAATGGAGGCGGGGCGGTCGGCAAGGGCCGAGTCGGCGGCACCTCGGGTTTCAACCCGAAAACTCCCGGTCCGCCTCCGGTACCGCTTTCCCGCGAAGGCGCGGTCGGCCAGACCTGCGGATTGGGGGACGGGCGGCCAGATTGGGCGTCGTTCATGGCGTGCTCCTTGACCGGTCGGGAAACCCCGGCGGACTTCTCCGGCACCACTAACGGTAAGGCGATGTCGTCCGATCCATTTCGACTCGGCTTCGGCAGGAACGAAGCCGCCGGCGTCGCCTGTCCCGTTCGCCGCAGTTGTTCCAGCAGCGTCATCGCTGCCTCGGCCGGATAGCGCCGCCGCAACTGCTGCAAATACGCCTCAATGTCCGCCGACCGCAGGGCCTCCTCGAAAGTCGCGTAGGGTTTCAGCAAATGATTGGGATTGCGGTTCAAGATGGCCCGCCGCAGCCGCTCCGCTTCCTGACGGTTTCCCGCGGCGAATGCGGCGTCGGCAGCCAGTACCAGGAACCGATCCCGTTTTTCCGGTGCATCCAGTCGGTGATACTCCTCGGCGATGCGCTGATAAAGCTCGACCGCCTCGTAAGTCGTCGCCACAAACTCCTCCCTGGGGGCGAAGACGCCAATGCCATTAGAATAGCGAAAATTCGCCGTTGTGTACTCGGCAACCCTGCAAGGAAAGGGCCTGTATGGCTGACGTGCCCCTTGCCGATGTGCGGGTCCTCGACGCCTCCCGCGTCCTGGCCGGGCCGTTTTGCGGCATGATCCTCGGCGATCTCGGGGCCGAGGTCATCAAGGTTGAGCGGCCCGGACAGGGCGACGAAACCCGCGGCTGGGGTCCACCCTTCTGGAACGACCTCAGCGCCTACTTCCTCTCCTGCAACCGCAACAAAAAAGCCATCACCCTCGACCTTGCCCAACCCGAAGGCAAACGGCTCCTGTTCGAACTGGTCCGCCGCTGCGACGTCTTCCTCGACAATTTTCTGCCGTCCAGCGCCGCCCGTCTCGGCGTCACTGCGCAACAGCTGCACAAGGAGAATCCCCGCCTGATTGTGTGCTCGATCACTGGCTTCGGTCAGACCGGACCGTGGCGGGACGTGCCCGGCTACGACTTCGCCATCCAAGCGATGAGCGGACTGATGAGCATCACCGGCCCGGTCGAAGGACCGCCGTACAAGGTCGGCGTGGCCGTCAGCGATGTCATCACCGGCCTGTATGCCGCCATCGGCATCCTGGCCTGTCTTCACGCTCGGCAGCGCACCGGCCACGGCTACGCCATCGATCTTGCCCTGCTCGACTGCACTCTGGCCGCTCAAGTGAACGTGGCTCAGGCGTACCTCACCTCCGGCCTCGTGCCGCCGCGCCAGGGCAACGCTCATCTCCAGATCGTGCCCTACCAACTGTTCGAGACGGCGGACGGGCACATCGTACTGGCTGTCGGCAATGACCATCAATGGCAACGCTTCTGTCGAGCGGTTCGTCGAGAAGACCTGGCCGCCGATCCACGCTTCCTGACCAATACCGACCGGGTTCGTCATCGATCCGAACTGATTCCGTTGTTGGAACCAATTCTGAAAAGCCGGACCACCGCCGCCTGGCAGGAACTGCTCAGCGCCGCCGAGGTGCCGCACAGTCCCGTACTGACCTACGACCAGGTCTTTGCCCATCCGCAGTGTCAGTCCCGGGGCGTCCGTGTCACTGTCCACGATCCGCAGGGCCGGCCCGTGGACCTGCTCAACACGCCTTTCCGCATCCAGGGGGCCGATCTGCCGAGCTTCACCGTCCCACCGCGTCTGGGACAGGACACCGAGGAAATCCTGTCCCGGCTGCTCGGACTGGATGCACAGACCGTGGACGACCTCCGCCGCCGCGGCATCGTGTGAACTACCAACGGGTCAGGGACATGGGATGGACAATCAACCAGCGGGTTATTTGCCGGCGAGTTCCTTGAGCGCTTCGCAGAGGATCGGCCCGGCGTCGGGACCGATGCTGTTGATTTCGCCGTACTGGGCCTTCTTCCGACCGTAGCAGAAAGGCGGCTTCTCGTCCCATTGCCGCTTGGGCAGGATGTAGCCGATCTCGTCGTTCGCCAGTCCGAAGATCATGCGGTAACGGCCCGTCAACTGGGCGTACACGGCCGGTTCGATGGGGGCGTCGGGGTAGTCGGAGCCGGGGTCGGGCGGGTCCTGGACTTTGCCCAGCACCAGTTCGGGATAGATTTCGCCGGGAATCATCGCCGCCTCGACCTCCCCCAGCTTCAGGATGCCGACCTCGGAGCGGATGCACTGCGGTTTCTCGGCGTCCTGCGGCGTAGCCGGTTCCGCCCGGTTCGGATCGCCGGTCCACAGAAATGACGGCCGATCCAGTACTCCCAGGGTCTGCGCCGCTTTGTACACCTTGTTCGTCATGGGCAGAAACACCTGTTTGCTGCGGACCTCGATCGGCGTCAACCGCACCGGCTGGGCCTTGGACAACGCCTCGTCACACCGCCCAGCCAGCAGCACGCCGTACCGCTCCGTCTTCTCGAAGGTGCCGTCTTTGAGTTCCTCCCCGGATTCGCTCTTGATCGGCACGTCCAGCGAGGTCAGCAGACCGCCCACAGTGCCCGTGAAGTACGCCACGGGAGAGCCGTGTTTCTTGCGTAGCGCCTCCACCGTGTAACCCACGAAGTCCGCACTGACCAACGTGTTCTTGCTGTCCAGCGTCTCTGGATGGCAATTCCACTGCACCAGAATCCCGCTCCGCTTGCCTTCCGGGGAAATAAATTCCAGGACCACCAGGTCTTCGTGCAGCACATAGGGCTCCCGACCGTCGTGCAGCAGTTCGGGAGCCTGGACGATGCCGATGCGGGCCGTGGCCGGGGCGCGGCGGGTGTTCGCCTCTCGGACGGCGGCGAGGATCTGCTGTTCGAGGAACTTCATGTACTCGGGATCGACGCCGCTGCGGGGCAACGGCGTGGTCGGCCCCCACAGGCCGAGCGTGTCCGGCCCTTCGTGGTTGTGCGTGGAACTGATCATGACGTAATGGAAGTCCGGCAGCTGCTTGCGGACGCCGAGAACAAAGTCGTGAAACAACCCGATTACGTCCACGGAGACGAGAGCGATGCGCTTGCTGCCGTCGCTCAGGACCACGGCTCGGACCATGATCGGATCGTGGACGCCGGTCGCTTTGCGATCTCTGCCGAAGCCGGCCAGATAGACGGGCTTCTCGCCGACGCGGGGCGTGGCGTCGGCCTCCCCGAAACCGACCTGAAGCCCGGCAGAACCTTGCTGGACCGCCGCAGCGACCCCCAGCTTTGCCGGTCCAAGCACTTCCTGGGCGATGATCCCGGCCCAGGTTCCGGCCAGCACCAGCGAGACGAAGCCGACCATTCGGCACATCATGACCTGCTCTCCTACATGGCACGTACCGCCAGCACAAAACCCCCCACCCAGGCATGAGCATACCCACC
>JANWWR010000128.1 GCA_025055835.1 Gemmatales bacterium
GCTGGTCTGCAACCCGCTGATGCCGCCGACCTGGTCCAGGAGGTGTTCGTCATCGTCTTCAAGGAACTGCCCAATTTCCGATACGATCCGAACCGCAGTTTCCGCGCCTGGCTGAAGACGGTGGCGTTGAACCAATGGAGGACGCGATTCCGTCGGACGGCTCCGATATCCTTGCACGGCCAAAGCGAGCCGGAGGTGGCCGACCCCGCCGCCGCTGTTTGGGACGAGGAGTATCGCAACTGGCTGACGGCGCGCGCCCTGAAGCTGATGGAGACGGATTTCGAGCCGCACGTCTGGCAGGCCTGTTGGCTGACGGCGGCAGAGGGCCGACCCGCCGAGGAAGTGGCCCGTCAGCTGGGAATGTCCGTCGGGGCGGTGTACGCCGCCCGCTGCCGCGTCTTGGCCCGCCTCCGCCGCGAACTCGACGGCTTGGATGACTAGCCCACCAGGATTTTTCTTTTAGGATTTCAAGCGCTTGGCATACTAGTGCTGGAGGAAGTTTGCTCCGCCGCACCCGACCTACGCGGAGATCGCCCATGCTTGCTACCTCTCCGTGCCCAGCGAATTCGGTTTGGCAGGGGCTGGTTGGTGGGGAACTGCCGCCGGACGAAATTGATGCCCTGGCCAGGCATCTGGATCAGTGTCCGGATTGCCTCGCCAAGGTTCGCGCGCTTGCCACCATCTCCACCTTGGTCCCCCTGGGGGAGAGTACCAGCTTTCAGGTCGTTGCCCCTGAACTGGTCGCAGTCATGGAGTCGCTCCATCGGCTCGTCGGCGAGCAATCCACTTCGCAATCCAACGATCAGACGCAGGAATGCAAGACTTCAGAGTCTTTCACTTTCCTGGCTCCCCCAGCGGCTCCGGGTGAGTTGGGACGCTTGGCTCATTACCGCGTTCTCAGGCTGTTGGGCCGAGGCGGCATGGGCTACGTCTTCCTGGCTCATGATCCGCAGCTGGATCGGCATATCGCTCTGAAAGTCCTGCGGCCGGAGGTTGCTGCCAAGCCTGCCGCCAAGGAACGCTTCCTGCGGGAGGCCCGTCTGGCTGCCCGGCTCAAGAGCGATCACATCGTCACGATCTACCAGGTCGGCGAGGATCGCGGCGTGCCGTTTTTGGCAATGGAACTGCTCGAAGGCTGCTCGCTGTATTCTCTGCTGAAGGTTGAGGGCAGACCGAGTCTGCACCGGGCCGTGCGGATTGCCCGCCAGATCGCCGAGGGCTTAGCGACGGCCCACGAGCACGGTTTGATCCATCGGGACGTGAAGCCGGGCAATGTCTGGATCGAGCCGGTGCGGGGCGGACGGGTCAAACTGCTGGACTTCGGCCTGGCCCGGCTGGACGAGGATGGCGAACCGCTGACGGAATCGGGAGCGATCCTGGGCACACCAGCCTACATGGCTCCAGAGCAGGCCCGTGGTGAGAAAACCGATGCTCGAGCTGACCTGTGGAGCCTCGGTGTCATCCTCTACGAACTCCTGACCGGACAGCGTCCTTTCACCGGGCCGAATCCCTGGGCAATTCTTTCCAGCATTTCCGCGGTCCAGCCGGTCCCGCTCCGTCAGCTGGAGCCGACCATCCCCGCAGCGTTGTCAGACCTGACGATGCGGCTTCTCGAAAAGGACCCCTCGAAGCGGCCGGCTTCGGCTCGTGACGTGATTGCGACGCTGGCCGAGCTTGAAACATCGGCCCAGAGTACCACGGTGTCGGGACTTGATTCCCAACAGCGAGCGGCACCTATCCCATCGACCGACTTCCCTCCGCCCTCCGCTTCGCCCCGGGATACTCGGTCCCGACGCCGCTGGGCCGTTGCCCTGGCTGCGCTCTTCGCGGTCTTGCTGCCTCCCGGCTACTTCTTCGGCGGCACGATCATCCGCTTCGCCGCCAACCAGGGAGAACTGGTCGTCGAAGCGGAGGATCCCGACCTCGAGTTCCGCATCGTGCAAAACGGCATCGTGGTCCAGGATCGCACCAGCCAACGCGAATTCATCCTGACCGCCGGGAAAGGCGAGATCGAGGTTTTCGAGAAAAATGGCGTCGGTCCGCTGATGACCCGTCAGTTCGTTCTCAACCGCGGCGGCAAGACGACGATCAAGGTCACCGGGCGGGAACCTGCTGATGTCGAGAAACCTCGACCCGAACCTTTCCGGGATCTGCCTCCCTTGGCGAATAACATTCTGGACCAGCCAATCCGACCGCCGGAGGATCCCGCCTCGGTCACACACCTCAATTTTGAGGGCCGTCCCCACATCACTGACGCCGACCTGGCTCATTTCAAGGACTGTAGAAACCTGACCCATCTTATCCTCGACCGGACCCGTGTCACCGACGCCGGCCTCGCCTACTTCCAAGATTGCAAGGGACTGAAGCTGCTCAGTCTCGTCGGCACCCGCGTCACCGACGCCGGCATCGCCCATTTCAAAGACTGCAAAGACCTGACGCACCTGGACCTGGACTCGACTTTGGTGACCAGTGCCGGTCTGGCCTGCTTCAAGGACTGCAAAAACCTGAAGTTCCTCAGCCTCGTCGATACCCGAGTGGCCGAGGGCAACGGGCTGGCCCACTTCAAAGATTGCAAAAACCTGACGGGTCTTTGCCTGAGCTGGACGGAAATCACCGATGCCGATCTGGCGTGTCTGTCGGAGTGCAGGAAGTTGGAGAGTGTGGCCCTGAGTGGTACGCTGGTGACCGACCTCAGTCTGCCCTGGCTGGCTTCCCAACCGCTGCGTTATTGCGAAATTCTGGATACTCGCATCTCCCGCGTGGGCTACGAACGGCTCAAGGGCCAGCGTTCCCGCGCCGACATCCGCTGGTCGGAGCGGAATCACGAAGCGACCCTGGAGGTGTTGCGGCTCGGCGGCGAAGCCTGGATCACCGTGCCGGAGTTGGAGTTTTCCAAAGCACCCAAGAATGCCGACGACCTCGTCTGGCCCCGCTTCCAACTCCGCCGCGTCAGACTTCGAGCGATCAAGGAGCCGACCGACACGCTGTTCACGCTTTTAGGCCGACTCAACGATCCCCGCTTTGACCGCCTGGAATCCCTCGAAATAGCCGGGTCCAGTATCGCGGACCTGAGCCTGCTCAAAGGCGTTCGCGGCTTGCATAACCTGGAAATCCGGGGGTCATGGCTGGACGACGTCAAGCTCGGCCGATTGCCGGCGATTCCGTCGCTGAAGCGGCTGCTCCTCGATGCCAACGAAATCCGTGCCCCGGGCGTGTTTTATCTCACCGTGACGAACCCCCAGGTGGAGGAATTGTCTTTGGCCTGTGCCACCATGGACTTGACGGCCGTTCGCCACCTGAGCGGTTTTAAGCAACTGAAGTATCTCTCGCTGGCCACGGCGGACCTCGACGATCCGGGCGTTCGGCCCCTGGGCAATATCTCTACCCTGGAGATGCTCGACCTGCGCAAGACGAAAGTCACGGCCAACGGCATCGCCGAGCTGCAAAGCGCTCTGCCGCGCTGCAAGATCGTCTGGGACGGCACTGCGGAGCCGAAGTAGACCTGCCCGCCAGGCACGGGCCGTGTCGCCGGAACCGCCTTCGGGTAGAATCACTGCGTTGGTTTCCACCGCGCAGGAGAGGTTCATGCCCACCAGGCTTTCCGCCGTTCCCGACATCCACGGCCGTTTCGGTCCCTTCGGCGGACGCTACGTCCCCGAAACGCTCATGTACGCCCTTCGGCAACTGACCGAGGAATACGCCAAGGCCTCAGCCGACCCGGAGTTCCAGCGTCAGTTCGACTACTACCTCCGCCAC
>JANWWR010000182.1 GCA_025055835.1 Gemmatales bacterium
GGGTCATTGGTCCCTTCACTGTCCACTTGAACCCGCGTGATTTCTCCGGCAAGGCCAAACGTCACCTGGTCCAGGCTTCCCTCGGCCACTTCGATTCGGACACGGCTCTCGCTTTCCAGAGCAGACTCGTCAATGGCTGCCTGAGTTTCGGCCTGAACGATGACTTGCCGACCCGGCCCTTCCGTTCCCTCTTTCTGCCAGCGCAGGTCGAGTTGTGTTAGCACCCCGAGGGCGTCCGAACGCAACCGGGAGCGATTGTCCTCGGTGGCTTCGATTCTGATCGGTCCGGAGCCGATGACCTGGGCATTGGTTGCCCGGGACGGCACGACCAAGTCCAAGGTGGTTATCGCGGCCTGGGGCAAGTTCTCGATGAGAAGGCGATATTCCTGACCGATGGGAGTGACCGTCGGTTGAACGTGCAACACCAGCCGGTACGCTTTCGGTTCCCGTAGATGCAGAGCCAAACCCTCCCCCCCGGAAACCCAAACGGGTGGTTCCCCGTCCAAGAGGGCCTTGGTGAGTCGGGCCCCTTTCAGACCCAACGGCAGAATCAGGTCTTTTTCTGTGGTGCGAAACTCCAACGAAAGCTGGACGTCGGCCAACAGGCGGGACGGTCCCGCGGGAGTCACCTGACCCGTAATTCGACAGGCGTTAAGAAAGAACGGCTTGCGATCGGGGTTTTGTTTCTCCAGTTTTTGCAGGCGTTCCAGGAGTGCTTCGTACTGTTCCACGCTCAGCAGGACGGAATGGGGCCGAGCCTGGTCAAGAACCTGCTTCAGGTCGGTGTAGATCGCCACGGGCAGATCAGGCAGACGCGGAGGCATTCCTCCAGTACCGTTTGGTGTCGGCGCGGAGGGAGGATCGCCTTGCAGCAGGAGGGATATCCACAAGAGCGCGCACACCATCTGACCACTTGTCACACCCATGACAATGACCTGCCAAACTGCTGCGTCCCTCGAAGCGATCGGGAAATGCCTCGGAAACGGCCTCCGTTCCGGATGTTCAGCGGCGAGCGAGAATTCCTCTCACCATGTGCCCAGTATAGCCAATGCATTCACGCTTGCCATGCCTCCTGAGTGCTCTGGCCGCCTTCCGTGGCGTCCGCGCTCGTTGTCGCTCCTTCCTTCGGCATGCGGCCAGACGTCGGAAGGTTATAATGGATGCAATCGAACTGGGCCGGTGGATATTACCATGCGGATTCTGCACCACTTCGTTTCCGAGACGGAGGCTTGCTCTTATCTTCCCGATCAAGCCATGCGAACGGAATGTCTTCTGGTGGGTTCGCTGACGGCCCGGGAGTATCAGGCGTTGATGAACCAGCGCTGGCGGCGGTTTGGCCGATTGCTGTTCCGGCCGGTCTGCGAAGCGTGCCGGGAATGCCGCCCGTTACGCGTTGACGTAGAGCGGTTCAGGCCGAATCGCAGTCAACGGCGGGCTTGGCGAGCCAATGTCGAGTCGATCACGCTGACCATCGCAGAACCCCGTTGCGATGCCGCCCGCCTCGATTTGCACGACCGCTACCACCGTTTCCAGGCTGCCTTCAAGGGCTGGCCTCTGCCCCGCCACGATCCTCAGACCGCCTACGAAGCCATGTTCGTCGATAATCCTCTGCGGACCTGGGAATACGCCTATTCGCTGGAGGGAAAACTGATTGGGATTGGCTACGTGGACGAAGTGCCCGATGGGTTGTCTGCCATTTATTTTTTCTACGATCCTGAGCATCGCCGCCGCAGTCTGGGCACTTACAACGTCTTGAGTATCATCGCGGAAGCTGCCCGCCGAAAGATGCCCTATGTTTACCTCGGCTACTACGTCCCCGGCTGTAGATCCCTGGCTTACAAAGCTGATTTTCGACCGAACCAGATTCTTGAGCCCGACCTCGGCTGGCGGGAATTTCGCACAACCTGATCATCCCGGACGCAAGGGAGGGTGAATACTTGTCCAAGCGGATTGTCATCACTGGAGCGACGCGTGGATTGGGCAAAGCCCTGGTCGCCAGGTTTGCCGAAATGGGGCACATCGTGATCGGTTGTGGCCGGTCGCGGCAACGCGTCGAGGAACTGACTCGACAGTATGGCCCCCCTCACGCCTTTGCCGTGGTTGATGTCGCCGACGATGCCGCCGTGGCACGCTGGGCCGAAGCGGTCCTCGCCAGCCACGGACCTCCCGACCTCCTCATCAACAACGCGGCCCTGATGAACCGTCTGGACAAACTGTGGAATCTGTCCGCCGACGACTTCGACCCGGTCATCGACGTCAACATCAAGGGTGTGGCCAACGTCATCCGCCACTTCGTCCCTGCGATGGTGAAGCGACGACAGGGTGTCATTGTCAATCTCAGTTCCGGCTGGGGCCGTTCGACGGCTCCCGAGGTCGCTCCCTACTGCGCGACGAAGTTCGCTATCGAAGGGCTTACCAAGGCGATGGCTCAGGAACTGCCTTCGGGCATGGCGGCGATTCCGCTCAACCCCGGTATC
The DNA here is from genome assembly GCA_025055835.1 of Gemmatales bacterium. Taxonomy (GTDB): domain Bacteria; phylum Planctomycetota; class Planctomycetia; order Gemmatales; family HRBIN36; genus JANWWR01. Next base: position 2,478 of record JANWWR010000182.1, read on the forward strand.
ATTGACACCGACATGCTGCGGGAATGCTGGGCCGAGGGGGCTTCCCGATATCCCAAACCAGAGGCTTGGGCCGTCAAGGCTGCTCCATTCCTGCTCCAATTGGGAGCGAAGGACAACGGCAAATCCCTGTCCGTTCCGTTGTGATGCGAAAGGCCTTTCATGCCATCGAAGTACCGCGAGCAATTGGACTTGACGGGCAAGGTGGCGATCGTGACCGGGGCCAGCCGGGGCATCGGAGCGGCCATTGCCGAGGCCCTCGCGGAGTTCGGGGCGCACGTCGTCGTCTCCAGCCGCAAGCTCGAGGCCGTGAGCGGGGTTGCCGAGTCCATTCGTGCTCACGGAGGCAAGGCCGAGGCCATAGCCGCTCACGTCGGCGATGTGCAGGCAGTGCGAAACCTGGTCCAGGAAACCTGTGCTCGCTGCGGCGGCGTCGATATCGTGGTCAACAATGCTGCCACGAATCCGGTCTTCGGACCGATTCTGGAGACCGACGAGGGTGTGTTCGCCAAGATCATGCAGGTGAACGTGCTTGGTCCGCTGGAACTGTGCAAAGCAGCACATCCGGTCCTTAAGGCCCGGGGCGGCGGTTCGATCATCAACATTTCCAGCGTCGGCGGTCTGCGACCCGAACCGGGTCTGGGCTTGTACAGCGTGAGTAAGGCCGCCCTCATAAACCTGACCAAGGTGCTCGCCCAGGAATGGGCCAAAGACGGCATTCGGGCCAATGTCATTTGTCCGGGCCTGGTGCAGACCAAGTTCTCCGCGGCCTTGTGGCAAAACGAGGAGCATTTGCAGCGGTTCCTTCGGACCGTACCGCTGGGTCGCATCGCTCAGCCCGAAGAAATGGCTCTCCTGGCCGTCTATCTCGCCGCTCCCGCTTCGGCTTACTGCACCGGAGCAGTCTTCACCATCGACGGCGGCCTGCTTCTGTAGGCCGGATTTGATAATTCCCCAACGCCTGGGCTGATCGCGTGACAATCATGCGGCTCTCGGCCCAGCACCTGAGAGTCACCTTGGGCTCCGCATGACCAAAGCAAGATTTGCGGGGATCATTTCCCTCAGGCTAAAAGTCCAGGACATTCCACCCGTTTCAAAGCTTGATGTTAGCAGCCACTAGCCTGTCTGATTCCCAGGTGGGTGCAGATGTTGACAGGCTCTTTGATGATCGCGGCTAGGATTGGCCCATGGGCACTTGCATCCTCTTCAGCTCATCGCCGTTCAGGCTGCGGTGAGGAGGCGAGTCGAGGCAGGGCAAAAACCGTCCCTGTGTATCCCCCGAAACCAAAAGGCGAAAGACCCAGGTAACTGCCCGACACCAAGAAAGCTTGCAAGTTGCAAAGGTACTAGGTTCTGCGGGGACCAAAGGCCTGGGCGTTTTCTGTGGCGGGCTGATTCGCTATCCTTGTCCCCGTCGGGGCCGAGGTCGGGACAGAACGTGTCCAGGCCGGACCGCGCCGATTCGTGAGATCGTCACCATCATGAAATGTCCTTTCTGCCGCAACGGCGATTTCGACGTAATAGACTCCCGCTCCCAGCAGGGGGACTTTCCCATTCGTCGCCGCCGCAAGTGCAGCCACTGTGGGCGCCGCGCTTGGACCACCGAACATCTCGAAGCTGCGCCGCTGAAGGTCGTCAAGAAGGACCAGAGCCGGGAGCCGTTTGACCGGCTCAAGATTCGCCGCGGTCTGGAAAAGGCCTGCTACAAACGACCGATCAGCGGGGATCAACTCGAAGAACTGGTCAGCGCCGTCGAAGCGGAAGTGTATCGCCGTTACGATACCGAGGTGCCTTCCTCGGTGATCGGGGAAATGTTGATGGAGCGGCTCAAGGAACTCGATCAGGTCGCCTATGTGCGATTCGCTTCAGTCTATCGGGAGTTCAAGGACGTCAGCGATTTTGTCGAGGAAGTGCAACCGATGCTGGGCGAGCGCCGCTAGACCGGTGGTTTTCCTGTCCCATCCCCCGGATCCCCGTCCATGAGCGATCCCCGCCGTTCCGAAGACCGGCTTCCCGTCTGGGTGCGAAAACGCGACGGCCGGCTGGAACCGTTCGATTCTGAGAAAATCAACCGGACGCTTTTCGCCGCCCTGGAAAGTCTGGGACGACCGGATGCCTTCGTGGCTCGGGAACTGACCGATGGCATTCTCCATTTCCTTGCTGCTGAGAGCGAAGGACCGACCATTTCCGCTGGAGACCTCGAAGAATGGGTGGTCAAAATCGTCCGTGAACTAGGACATCCCGACTTGGCGGCGGCTTATGCCGAACGCGCCCGGCATCGCGATCGCCAGACTCAGGGGGATGATTTCCGCGTTTCATCGCTTTCCAGCCCGCTGGCCAAAAATCTGAAAGCATGGCTGCACTCGATTCGGGAACCGGAGCGAATCGAGCGGCTGGCCGCCGGTTCCCTTCTGGAAGACTTCACACTGCACCACGTCTTGAGCCGCCACGTGACCGCGGCAGCCACTGAGGGACTGCTCCACTTGGGCGGTCTGGCTCGGCCGCGGGAGTTATCCGCTGCTCTTTGTCGCTTGTTCTCGCCGTCCGAGGCGTTGCCTTCGGAGGGTGTGGACCCGTTCGGTGCCTTGCGACGCATTCGCCGGTACGTCGGCGATACCGTGGCGTTTGCGGCTCCGGAGCGGGATTTGGCCTTGATGGATGTCCGCATCGGGGAGATTCCTCGTCTGGTTCGGGACTTGCACGCGGCAGCGGGACTGCTCGGCTTAAACGTGGTCCTGAACCTGGGACATGATCTGGACACCGCCGAAGAAGAGCCCTCCAGGGAAACGCTCTTCGTCGAACAGGATTGGGGCCAAAGTACGGATCGGCTGCGTGGTTTCCGCGAAGTGTTGGTCGAAGAAGTGCTGGCGTTAGAGGATGGCTCGACGATCGGGCTGGACTGGCATCTTTGCGAGACAGATTTTCAATCCACCGAGGGACGCCGTCGGCTGGGCAACTTGCTGCGAGCTGCGCTTCGGGGCCGGCCGATCCGCTTCGTCTGCCGACGGGGAAGCAAGCAAACGCCTCTCGGCGATGGCCTGCACCGAAGTCAACCGGCGGTTCTGCTCTGGGTGGGTCTTGATTTGGAGGCCCTGCGTCGTCGCATCGGCAAACCGGCCACGCCGGAAGACCTGGCTCTGCGTACTCTGAGTTTGGCTCGTCTGGCGGCCAGCGCCGGGGTGCAAAAGCGGGACTTTATCCGAAATTGCGGTCAGGGCGACTGGCCGCCGTTTCTGCTCGATCGCGCAGCCGTCGGTCTGCGCCTGCACGGGCTTGATCATGTTCTGGAGGAGCTGCACGGTCCGCAGCCGTTCACCAAGGCCGACGCCTGGGCCTTTGCCGTGCCATTTGCCAAGCATCTCACGGAGAGCCTTCGTCAGGAAAGTCGACGGCTGCCCTTACCGGTCGTGTTCGACGACCAGTTCTGCACGGACCTTGGTTCCTTGGAAGCGACAGACCAGTTGGGTCAAACAGCCCGGCAGCTGGGCAAATGGCATGAGGCCCTGGGCAGCGGCACCTGGCGGATCACGCTTCCCCAAAAAGCTCCGGACGGTGACAAGCTCGTCAACACGCTGAGCGCTTTGTGGAAGCGGCCGGGCATCTGCCGGATCGCCTTCACCGCCTCCGCTCCCGCTCCTGTCGTGGCAAGCGACCTGTGGCGAGAAGGTGCCTAAAACCACGCCATTTTATCGGGCCGTGGGAACCCAGCGTACCCAGGCCAGGGCAACGGCATCGGGATTCAGGTTGGACGACTTGAGGACGTCGTCGAACATCGAATCTTCGCCGAGATTGCTCAAAACTGTGGCAAAATTTTTGGACATGGCCGGGCTGTGGACCAGAAAGTCCACGAAGCTGGCGTTGAGGACTGCTCCTTCCTCGGCGGACAATTCGCCTTTCCACACGTTCCACGCCGTTCGGCCATTGCGAACCAGCGACGTGGCGAGGGAGCGTTCCTGGCGGAACTGCTGCGGGAAAGTGCGATAGGCGACGCTGCGGCCGAAGCCGCTGACGAACCAGTTCGGCTTGCGGCCGGCCTTCTTGATGAGCGTGGCGGAGGCGACGTTCTGAACGACCTCGGTTTCCAGAGAGAACCGCCGCACCTCGAACCCCGGGGGACCCGCCATGACGTAGGAATGTTCCCGTTCATGACCGAAGCCGCCGGTTTCATCCCGCTCAGGACTTCGATTGGCATGACGGCGGGAGAAGCTTGCGAATTCCGCTCGGCCGCCGAAGACGTGGACCACCATCTTCCCCGGCCACAATTCGTCATCTGGAGTAATTTTGAGGACGCGGCTGCATAGAGAGAATGCATTCTCTGCGGACTTGGCGATGGATTCCAACTGCTTTTCCTCGACTGAACCATAAAGCAGAAAATGCTCCGTTTCCTTGTGAATCGGTTGACGTCCGGGCAGGATCCCGTCCCATTGGCTCTCGGCCAACTTCTTGACAGCGGCGACGGCCTTGGCCCGTTCTTCTTCCTTCTTCTTGTCTCCTTCCGCTTGGGCATGGGCTGCCTCAGCGGTGACGAGGCAGGTTACAACGACGAGAAACCAAATGGGCAGGCTGCGGATCATAGGCGGGTCTCCTCGCGGGGGTTGCTCGGCCTTCCAAAAAGTTGCCGAGGCAATCTTCATTCGAGTCTATCGCCAAGCGCCGTCGCTTGCCAATGTCTTCAGGTTGGAGCGAAGCAAAAGATTGAGTTTCGGTCTCTCAGCGAGCGTTGCACGCCAGTGCCCCGGTGATAGCTGCGTTGCACCCTCGCTGACGCTTCGGGCTACAGGGCTATGGCGAGCGGAGCACGTCAGTGCCCCGGTGAGTTCCGAGCGCCAAGGAGAAGTTTACGCAGCACTTCGGGTTTCACCTCCGCCAACGAGCGGAACCGCAACACGACGACGTCCCGGTTCGGCTTGTCATTGAGAATGTCCCGCCGATGGCCGAGACCCTCCAGGTGGGTCAGATTGAATCGGCCCTTGGGAACGACGAACCGAAAATCCACGGCCTCCGGGTCCTTGGTCTTGATCCTGCCCCA
>JANWWR010000200.1 GCA_025055835.1 Gemmatales bacterium
AAGTCAACCTCGTACGCCGCCGGGAGCAGGTTTTCCGATCTTACCCGAACGTAATAAGTGCGACCAGCCACCAGGGGGCCTTGGGCCGTGTTGATGCCGTCGCTCGGGTCCGTTTCCAGCACGGTCGCACTGAATTGGTCTTCGACTTGCACCTGGGCGAACCGGCAGTTGGTAGCGCGGACCGTCACGTTCAGAGTGCCAGATCGTGGGGCGGTGAAGACAAAGAAGTCTTTGTCGTCCCGGTTCTGGGACGTACCGATGAGCGTGGCGGAGCCGCTCCCATCAAGATTGAACGGGTTTGCCAGAGCCTTACGATTGTTGTTCTCCGACTCAGTGATGCGGTTGCCGAAACCTCCACCTCCTCCACCGCCCCCCCCACCACCACCAAAGACGAGGTCCACAACGTAAGCCGACGCCGTGGCCTGTTTCGACCGCAGCCGAAGGTAGTAGGTCCGACCAGCAACGACATTCATGGTGCCATTGTTGATTCCGTTGTTGGGTTCATTTTCGAACACCTTCACACCGAAGTTGTCCTCGACTTTGAGCTTCGCGGCGGCACCCTCGTAGGCGACCTGAACCTGAATTGTTCCAGTTGTCGTGGCGGTGAACGCAAAGAAATCTTTGTCGTCCTTGTTCACTGAAGTGCCATTCAGTTGCACAATTCCGTCTTCAGGAAAGGCAAAAACATTCGCTTGGGCCTTCGTGTTGTTCGGTTCGACCTCGCCGATGTTGGCGGCGAGCAGCAACCGATCTTCGAGAACTTCCATCCGTGGACGGCATCTTGTTCCTACCTCCTGCGTCCTCCTTGTGCCAAGATTCCGAGCGGACCATGCCATGGGAGTTGCTCCTTAGAACATGCAGAGGGGGTTTCGTGAATGGACTTTTCCTAGTGCACGAATCCCTTGGGGTCAAGGTCCAGCAAATCTCCCAGAAGGTTTGGATCACGAAGGGCCCGCCGATTAAGGTAAGGCTGCCCTACCATACCCTTGCCCACCGCTGTTGTCTGCACTAGACCATTCTTTCGCCTAGACGGTTTTCATGTGCGGAGGGACTCGAGATGGGTCAGGTTCGTCCTCGCACCAAGTATGTGAAGCTGCTGAAGCGTAAGCGTTGCCCCAAATGTGGGAAGCCGGTCAACCGCAAGAACGCCCGCTGCCGTCGTTGTCACGCGGTCCAGCCGAAAATCCGACCGTGGCGTTGACCTTCCCTCGGGCCGGTCAGGTCATGTCGCTTGACGGCGATTTCATGCTCGCGTAGCCTGAGCTTAGTCCAACCACAGCGCTTCCTCTCTTGTGTCTCGCAGGGCTACGCGGCATGCACCGGGAGATTTCCCACGTCGATCCGGTCCTCGGACGAACCAGCCAGGCGGGACTCTACTTCCTCACCCTGTTGGTCGGCGGGCTGTTGTTCCTCGATCTGCTGTGGGATCCGCTGGCTGTCTGGCTCGGACCAATTCTGGGCATCGAGATCCCCGTCTTTGAAAGCGGCGTGACATTGTTTGGCAGTCGGTGGCGGTTTGCTCTCGTCGCTGCCATTCTCGGTTCTGCTCGCGCCATGTACGGGGCTTTGGAGAGCCTTAGCGCTGGCCGGATCGGGGCCGATCTCGCTCTGGCCATCGCCGCTGTCGCTGCCATCCTCATCAATCAACCTCTCGTCGCTGCGGAAGTCGTCTTCATCGGCCTGATCGGCGAGTGTCTCGAAGCCTTTACCTTTGACCGGACCCGGCGTGCCATTACCCGGCTTGTCGAGTTGACTCCTCAGCTGTGCTGGCTAGTCCGCGACGGGGAGCCGGTCAAGGCTTCCGTTGCAGAATTGAAGGTTGGGGATCGAATTCTCGTCCGGCCTGGAAAACGCATTCCGGTGGATGGCGTTGTTGTGGAAGGCAGTTCCGCCATCGATGAGAGCGTTCTGACAGGCGAGAGTCTGCCGGTCGAGAAAACCGTCGGTTCCGAAGTCTTTGCCGGAACGTTGAACCAGCACGGCGCGTTGATCATCGAAGTCAAGCGCATCGCCGAACATACGGTCATGGGCCGAGTCATCGAAATTACGGCCCGCGCTCTCAAGGACAAAGCACCGCTGGAACGAACGGCCGACCGGATGGCCCGCTGGTTTCTTCCTGTCGTGCTTACCCTGGCGACGATAACTTTTCTGGCCAACCTCTGGTGGTTCCGTGCGGAAGACGGCGGATGGTACAAGGCGGTTTTTCCGACCTTGGCAGTGCTCGTTGTCGCCTGTCCCTGTGCCCTGATCCTGGCCACGCCGGCAGCCATTGTCGCCGCGTTGGGGCGTCTCGCCGGAAGCGGCGTCCTCATCAAGGGTGGTTCGGCCTTGGAGCGACTAGCCGAAGTCAACTTGTTCGCCTTCGACAAGACCGGCACGCTGACCACCGGCCGATTGCAATTGGGAAAGATTCTTTCACTGACAGCAGATGTCGGTCCCGAGGAGTTGCTACGTCTCGCCGCCGCCGCCGAACAACGCAGCGAACACGTCATCGGCCAGACTATCGTGCAAGCCGCGCAGGGCCGCGGTCTGGAGTTGCCTTCCGTTGATAGTTTCGAGTCCCGTCCGGGAGCCGGGGTCGTCGCTGTTGTAAGTGGGCAGCGTGTTCTCGTCGGCAATCGTCGCCTCTTGGAACAGCACGGCTTGGCGGTTTCCGCTGAACTCGAAACGGCGCTAGGCCAACTGGATTCCGACGGCGAAACGGCTTTGATCGTGGCCCGAGGGGAGCAGGTTGTAGGCGTGCTCGGCGCTCGGGACACGATTCGACCCGAGGCCGCCGATGTACTCGATCAGCTGCGGCGCATGGGCATTCGAGACATCGCCCTGCTCACCGGAGATCGTCGGGCCGCTGCCGAGGCAGTAGCTCGGGAATTGCAAATCACGGAGGTGCATCCCGAACTCTTGCCCACGGACAAGGCTGCCTGGTTGGAAAACCAAAGACGACAGGGCCGTCGTCCGGCGATGGTCGGCGATGGCATCAACGATGCCCCGGCCTTGGCGACGGCATATGTCGGCTTGGCCTTGGGCGGCATCGACGTGACGGCAGAG
>JANWWR010000017.1 GCA_025055835.1 Gemmatales bacterium
GGGTATTCCGGAAGGACCCTCTCCGGGGTGACTTTCTCCGCCCAGGGCGTCATCAGCGGAGTTTGCCCCGGTTTCCAGGTCTGGCCCGCAACCCCTTGTCCAGAAACAAGTAGCAATAAGACCACCAGGGCTTTCCGAGTCATGCTCCGCCTCCGAGGTGTAACAGCCACCAAGCCCGGACATCCATCGGCTCAAAGCGCAATTTCTCGGTTTCCGACGTTTCGTCCTTGTGCCGGTCGAGAGAAAACGGGCAACCTCCCGCGAATCTACGGCAGCCGACGATCTGGGTCAAGGATGACGTGTCGCTGCCTAGTCCCACAGGGCGCGGATGCCGAAGAAGGCGATGTCCTTGATGCGACGAAGAAGTTCTTTCCGCCAGTCGTTGCGCGGATCGCTGCAATAGGTCATGCTCAGGATGATCCGCGTGTCGCCTTCCCTGGTGGGCGTGGCCCGGTGCAAAACTTTGACCCCTTCAAAAACCACCAGGGCGTTTGGCGAGGTGTCGCAGGTTTCGACCTCCTGCGAAATCTTGTATTCCAACTGGCTAGCCGACGGTCCCCCGTCCCGGCTGCGGTTAATCAGCGGCAAGAGTACAGTGAAATGTCTGCCTTTATAAAAGTTATGGTCATAGTGCCAGTTTATATGATCCCCGGTTTCCGTATAGCAAAGCAGCGAGAGCGAGCTTTGATCCTGGTCCGGGGTAGGATAAACTTTGACGCCCGTGATCATTGAAATCCAGTTTTGCACTTCCGGACTGTGATAAAAGCTGAGACAATGCGGGGCATACCGGGAAATGGCCTCGTAGGAGACCGTTCCTCCTTTTTTGTGAGTGGGAAGATAGGTCCGTTCCACGCGATGCAGGTTGTCCAGGGCTTCCTGCTTCATGGCCTCCAGCGACTCCGTGGCGACAAAGTCCGGGATGCGGACCAGGGGTCGCTTGGCGAATTCTGCGGCATATTGCTCCGGACACGTGGCCGCCAGACGAACGGGATGGTTGGCTACGATTTGCGCTCGCTCGCGGGCCAGCTGCTGGTACAGGCGGTTTCTTCGGCGTCGGTGGAAGACGAGGACAAGCACGATTACGGCCAACAGGAAAGCTGACGCGGCCAAAACCGTGGGCCACATTGTCCACAGCACTCCTTGAGAGCCAACACGTAAGCCCTATTTGCCTTGGCCGACGCCGGGCCGCAGCCGCTGTCCGGATTGGCTGGTGCCTGGACTCTACAGTGCAGCGTCCCGCAGCCGGCTCACCGTGCCGAATCGCGGCCGTTCGAGATCGGAATGATAACAAACTGAGGGCTGCTTTCAATCAGGGGGCGAAAGCGATCGGTGCCACTCATGTCGGCGAGCGTGGGGTGTTGTTTCCCCGCTGTTGCTTGATTTCCTCGACGCGGAACTCCACGGGAATCACCGTCGTGGCCCAGACGTAGCGGCCGCGGACGTTTTCCCGTCCTTTGCGCAGCTGAATCCGCCAGATCAGCTTTTCGCTCGGCGGCAGTTTCTTGAGTTCGTCCACGACTCGGCCGTTTGAGGTGTCCTGGGCGGCAATGAAAATCGTTTCCATTTCCTCCTCGGGCAGCAATTCGCCGAAATTCTGCCCTCGGACGCGCTCCGTGGTCGGGTCGGCGACGATGCCGTAAAAACGCTTCTCGCCAATGGTCAGGTAGGAATACGGCTGAACGCCCTGCTTGTAGGCCCGATTGAAGACTGGATCATGCGGGTGGAAGACGATGTCCGAGATGTTCTTCACCCGTACCCGGAGAACCAGCACTTCGTCATAGCTCTCGTAGCCGCGTGCTCCTCGATAAAAACTGAAGGGCACCTTCTGACGAACCACCTCCAACGGCGTCACTTCGAGGCCGCCGACCTGCACGGTTTCGCCGAGTTTGACCGGCGGGCGGTCCTTCGGCAATTCCGCAAGCGGGCTGATGACCTCCTGCCGCTTTCCTTCCTGATAGTCCTTGTACAGCCCGTCGTCCTGGATGCTTTCCAGCGGATGGATGACCGGCTCCCGACGTTCCGTGAGACGTTGAAAGGCGATGTACAGGGCAACCGGCACGAGGATCAGGGCCGAGGGCAGCAGAACGGCAATGAGCCAGAACGCCATTGGAATCCTGGGCCGAGGCCGGGCTGCGGATCGGGAGCCGACCGCCGTAGACGCGTTGGCAATCGTTTGCGTGTCGGCTGTAGCCGTGTCGGGCTGGGATACAGCGACCGGCGACGGCGGCGGTTCGTTCCAGGGTGCGGATTGGCTCTCCGGCGTCGGCGACGGAGCCTCGACGGCTTGCGGAGTCGCAGAGAAAGCGAAGGTCTGCGAATCGCTGGCTCCTTGCACAGGGCTTTCTGCCGGGGGACCGAAGTTCAGGGCCTGTTCCTGTGGCAAAGGTTGGCCGTCGCTGGTTTCGGGAGAGGCAGCGTTGTTCGCGGCTTCCGCGGGATTGGTGAAAAACTCGCCCGATGAACTCATGCCCTCCGTCCTCAGGTCAGGGTAGGACCTACTAGTCAAGGGGTTGGCTGCGCCTGCGGCAGGTTGCTCTATTCTAAATCCCGTTTGTCCGATTCTCCAGCGACACTTCCACCGGCGTTCCCCGGCCTGCCGACAAGGTCCGGGCCGCGCTGCCCTGCACCTCGGCAATCTCCAGGTAACCGCTGCTGGAGATCAGGGCGACGAGCTCGCCAGGCTTGGCTTCTCCGTAGGTCCGCACCCAGCGCGCGATGCGGCGGGCGGCGATCAGCACCACGGGAACTCGACCGGCCTTGGGGTCCATACCGGCCTGCTCCAAAAGGCTTTGCTCGATGTTCGTGATCAGATTGCCGAAGCCATCCACGAAGATGACCTTCCCGCGGATGGTTTCCCCGACCTGCGGTTCGGGAACGGGCAACCGGTACGGATCATGAACCTGCGGGCCGAGATGAGCCGGTTCGATGCCCAAAGCGACGTGAGCCGCTGCTGGTCCGAGAATGTCTCGGCCGTGGAACGTGTTGCTGACCACGGGGAGGCGGTAACGCGGTTCGAGAATCTGGAACGCCCGCCGCAGCGGAAATCGCCGCAGAAGCAACGTCGCCAGGCCGTTGTCGGGCAGGATAAGCCGATGCGGGCCGATCTCCGTATAGAGAAGACGCCGCTCTGTGCCGACGCCGGGATCCACGACAACCACATGAACCGCCTCGGGAGGAAAATATGGAACGCAACCGGCCAGGAAGAAGGCTCCATGCCAGATGTCCTGGGCGGGAATGTCATGGCTGAGGTCGAGGATGCGGACGTGGGGAGCGATGCTCAGAATCACTCCCTTCATCGCCGCCACGTAGGGACTGGCCGTTCCGAAATCCGTCGTCAAGGTGATCAGATCGCTATGCATGGCGTAACCGGAATCTCGGAGATTTCATGAGAACCAGCCGAGGCACGTCGGCCCTTTTGTATGTCAGCCGCATGGTATTATGGCAGGCGAAGCGCGGCGATGGGCGATTCCCCGCAGGATGCCAAGAAGCTGACGCCAAGGCGAGAGCATGTCGGAACTTCCCCGGCCGGAAACTCCGCCCCTCAGCGGCAAGGACGAGGAGGAACGGCTCCTCAAGGCGCTGATCGGCCGGGAACTGCTGACCAGCGAGGAAGCCAAAGAGTTTCTCGCCGACCGGCCTCCGGGAGAGCGGGGCGCTCACGAGCTGCTGCGGCAACTGGTCCAGTTCAATTATCTGACGCCGCACCAGGCCAAGCGGGCCTTGGCCAACCTCGAAACCTGGCTGCATCAGCCCATTCCCGGTTATGAAATCCTTGAAAAACTGGGCCGGGGTTCGATGGGCGTCGTGTACAAGGCCCGACAGCTCAGCGTCAACCGCCTCGTGGCGATCAAGGTGCTTCATTCCAAGCTGGCGGCCAATCCCGGCTACATCGAACGGTTTCTGAAGGAAGCCCACGTCGCCGCCATGCTCAGCCACAACAACATCGTGCAGGCCATCTCCGCGGGTTCGGTCGGCCCTTTGCATTACTTCGTCATGGAGTACGTCGAAGGGCCGACGATCAAGCAGGAGATCGACGCCGGCAAAGTCTTCGAGGAACGCGAAGCGTTGGAGATCGGCCTGCAAATCGCCCAGGCGCTGGAACATGCCCACCGGCGGCGGCTCATCCATCGGGACGTGAAACCGGCTAACATTCTGCGGACCCCCGAGGGACTGGTCAAACTGGCCGACCTCGGGCTGGCTCGCCGCGTGCAGGACGAGGAACTGGCCGAGGAAGAGCGTGGCACCACCATCGGCACGCCGTTCTACATCGCTCCCGAACTGATCGGCGGACAGCTCGAGGCAGACATCCGGGCCGACATCTACTCCCTCGGGGCGACGTTGTACCACATGGTCACAGGCCGACCGCCGTTCGTCGGCAAGTCCACGCTCGAGGTGTTGCAAAAACATCTGACCGAGGAATTGATTCCACCGGACCACATCAACACCCGGCTCTCGACTGGCTTCGGCGAGGTGATCGAGATGATGATGATGAAGGACCGCAACCTGCGCTACCAGGAGCCGAGCGAGCTTATCGCCGACCTCGAAGCGTTGCTCCGCGGCGAACCGCCCAAGCTGGCCCGCAAAAAGCTCTCGTACGTCGCTCTGGAACAACTCGCCGAGGGCGAAGTGGAAAAAAGTCAGGCTTCCGTCGAAACCACACCACGCAAGGTTTCGGTCTTCTGGTTCATTGTCGTCCTGACGGCCTTGATTCTCAGCGTCCTGCTCAATCTTCTGCTGTTCACCCTGCTGTGAAAGCGACGGCGTCCTCCGGTTCATTTGGCCCGGATGATGAGCCGAGCCGATCCCCCCTCCCGAGGCAGTTCCCGCTGTACACGTTCCAGCTTCATCACGGATTCTTCCTGCATGGTCAGGCTCGACTGGATCACGGTTTCATCCGTGACCGGGAAGATGGTGATGAGTGTGCCACTGGCGTCGGCACCGTATACCGCCTCGTCCTTTTCCGGATCGGGTTGCCGGAGGCTGGAGCCGGTGAAATGCCATTTGACCTTCGGGAAGGGCTGCCCGGAGCGGGTGTCGGTCAGGATTTCCTCGATGGCAACTCGCCGAGTGCGGCCGGAGCGGTCCCATTCGAGGAAGATTTCAACTTCCGGCCCCTCGGCCCGGCTCTCGCCCTTGGCCGGTCGGCCCGGCTTCAGGCCGAGTCGTTCCAAGGCCTTGGCCACCTCGCTGGGCCGGATGCCTCCGAACACCACGACCGTTTCATGGGCCTTCTGACCCGCCGGCGATGGATACGTGGCGATCACCTCGAGAGGATAGGTGTCTTCCAGATGGGACAGTTTGCGGGGAGCGATCTTGCAGGGGAGGATGACGCTGCGGCTGTCAGCGTCGATCACGAGTTCGGCCTTGGTCCCAGGCGGCTCCGGAGAGGGAATGACCTTCAGCGGTCCCTGTGACGCACTGCGGACCGCCACGTTCCGCACCGGCTTCGGGATTGGCACAAGGGCCGTGATTTCCATGTCCAGATACAAATCCGAACTGCCCTGGCGATTCTTGACAAGCACGGCGATCACGTTGCGGCCCGGCTTCCACTTCGCCGCCGGTACTTCGATTTCGCGGTTCCAGTAAGCGAACTCGTGATCTTCTTCCGGATCCTTGTCGATCAACTGGCCGTTGAGAAACACCTCGGCGCTGTCGTCGCTGGCGATGTTGACGCGGATCACGACGCCGGGCTGCTTGAGCAGGTCGGTCGGCACGTCGAGGGAGCGGCGGAACACGAAATCCTGACCCTGCTCGGCCACGGTGGTACCTTGCCTCTGAGAGATTTCGCCTTCGCCGTAGCCGATGGGAGCCTTCCCGCCGCGCCAACCGGAGTCGTTGAAATCGGGCAGCTTCCAGGCGTCCGCCGCATCACCTAACTGCGACGCCGGGAGGAACCGCCAACCGGCCGAGCTTTCCGCCAGAAGCGTGATCGTCCTGAAATCCTCGATATCTTCGCCATCCTCTCCGCCCCAGCCGACAAAATCGCGCTTCGGATTGTAGTCGAGCAGCTTGAGGCTGGCCTTGAGTCGCTGCACCTTGCCCTTGCGCTGGTGGAGTTGCTCCTTGTTGCCGTCGGCCAGGCAGGTGACGACCACTTCCTTATCCTTCAGGATGAGCCGGACGGCCTCGGCGAGTTTTTCCGGTTTGCCGTAGAAGGTGCGCAGCAGGAACGGCTCCCCGTGCGACATGCCCCACCATTCGCCTTCGGGATAGCATTGGTACCAATAGGTGCCGATGCAGGTCTCGCTGGCTCCGCCGTTGTGGAAGAAAACGGCCTTCTTGCCCGGCTCGGCCCAGGCCATGACAGCTTGCCATTCCCGCGGATGGAAGCCCCGCTGGCCGATGTTGTGCTTGATCTCCGCCGTCGGGTGCTGGCCTTTGAGGTCTTCCAGCTTCTTGTACACGATCAGGCCCTTCTCCTTGTTGACCCGCGTCACTTCCATGAACACGATGTTGGTCGAATCGCGGACCACCAGGCCAAGCGTGTGTGGCGCCTCGATGTAGGCGGTCGCCGAGGAAAAAACGACGACGGCGGCCAGGCAGGTTGCGATGGGAAGAATGCGTCGCATCGGTGCCCCCCAGGAAGAACGTGACGGGACGCTGTGACGGGCGCGCGAGCCGCTGCCTCTGCCCGGGACGAGAAGCGGATCAGCCCGCGATGCACTCCACCGATTCTAAACCGAATCTTCAGCCGCGCCCAAGCCCAATTGCCTGAAAAACGCGGATCGGCAAGGGAACGGTGCGGTTGGCACCAAGAGGACTTCGCTGCGACGCCTTACCGCAGTTGTGCCTTCTGGAAAGCGCGGCAAGCCCGCTCTGCCTGATGCCAATTTCCCTGGCGGGCCATCTCGATGATGCGGCTGAGAGCTTCCGCCTCGGCCTCCGTGACCGTGCCTTCTCTACGGGCCACTTCAAGAGCCTTTTCCACCTTTTGCAAGCGTTCGGCATTCTGCGTCGAACAGGCAGTCCGCAGGGCTAGGAGCAGTTGAAGGCTTTCCTGCGAATGGACTCGGGGATAGCTCGGCCCGCAGCCGCAAAGCAAAACCAACGCCATCGAACCGATCAGTCCGCACCAGAGAAGTGGGCAGAATCGCTCAGAAATCATCGGACAAGGCCTCCCCGCCGTTGCGGCTGCACAACGCCGCCCAGACATCGTGATTGATGGATTCGAGGATGAAGCGGACGCTGCCGTCGCCGAGCAAAACGTTAGCCCCGGACGGATGGCCGGAGTACATCTGGCAGACGTGACAGGTCGGAGCGTTGGGCGGATGGATGATGTCCAGTTCGCTGCTGGCTGGGCCGCTGTGAGCCAGAACCAGCGTCGCCGCGGCATCGGGTTGGCTCAAGGGAAATCGCCCCGGATCGCGGGGAGGGACGACGGCACCGGGCACGACGCCGACCCAGGTCTTGTCACTGATGACCGCATGCTCGCCCAGAAAAACCGTGGTGCCCAGGCCGTCCCGCACGTCGGCAAAGCGGACGCGGGAATTGCGGTACAAGGGTCCATTGGCGAACGGCGTCCAATCGCCGATGGCCCTCGACCACGGCTCCTCGTGGCCGACGTTGGCGACATAGGTGGACGGCCCGAAATTCGCCAGCACGTTTCCAGAGGCATCCCGGATCGGCACGATCCGCGGCACATCGGGAGCCGAAGGACAGATGAAGACTTTCACGAACGTCGCCGCCGGGACCGCATTGGCCGAGGACCAGCACGGCAGATGCCACTGAACTTGATTGGCCAGGCCGTCCTGTTCCAGATAGCGAAGCAGATGCGCTCCCCAGGCCCAACCGGTCGGGCCGTCCCAGGTGAGCGGATCGCGGCTGGGATGGGTCCAGTCGGATTCGTAGCCCGGCGGAAATCGGCCGTAGTCTCCGTGGTAGGCGTGCAAGGCCAGACCCGTCTGGCGGAGGTTGTTCGCACAGGTCATCTTGTTGGCCGCCTCGCGGACCTTCTGCACCGCGGGCAACAGAATGGCCATGAGCACCGAAATGACCGCGATGACGACAAGAAGCTCCATCAGCGAAAACGCCCGTCTTTCCATGAGTAGCCCTCGCTAGTCTAGGTGATTGCATACACAAACTCTGTAATTAGGACTAACTAATAAACAGAAGTTGTCAAGCTAATATTCGGATTGCGGCTTTGCTCTGCGTCGAACGCGGAAACAGGAAGCGGAGCTTCACGAAGCTGCCTTATCGCTTTTGCCACAGCGATGTCACGAGGCGGCGGAGGAAATCTTCATACGGGATGTTTGCGGCGTGGAGGGCGTTGGCGAAGCCGGCGGAGGGATGGATGTCGGGATTCGGATTGACTTCCAGAAGAAACGGCTGACCCTGCGAATCCACGCGGAAATCGCAGCGGGCATACTGGCGGCACCCGAACACTTCGAAGGCCCGTAAAGCCATCGCTTCCAGCCGCGCTGCCAATTCGGAGTCCACGTCGGCGGGACACTGGGGGCGGGTAGCTCGGTCGTCCTCGGAATCGGGATGCCACTTAGCCTCATAGGTGACGATGGGCCACGACTCGCTTCGCCGGGGCCGGAAGATGATCTCGGAGGGAGGGAGAAGTCTTGGGGAAGGATCGGCCACGATGGCGACATTAATTTCCCGTCCCGCGACGTACTTTTCGATCAAAACGGGCGGTCCGTATCGGCTCAAAAGGGTTGCCACGCGCTCGGCAAGAGCGGGCTGGTCGGACACGACGTTGTCATGGCTGATGCCGACGCTGGCATCTTCCAGGCCCGGCTTGACGATGGCCGGCCAGCCGTGAGGCCAGCGCGGACATGGCAGAGCGTGGACGCTTAAGAAAGGTGGCGTCGAGATGCCGGAGCCGAGCATCAGGGCTTTGGCTCGCGGCTTGTCCCGGCACAAGGCAAGAGCCCACGACGGACTGCCGGTGAATGGAATTCCGTGCCATTCCAGCAAGCCGGCCACAACCGCTTCCGTCCCGCCTCGATGGGCGAAGCCTTCGAAGAGATTGAAGACGACATCGGGCCGACACTGCTCCAGGTGGTCCAGAAACTCCCGCAAATCCAAGCCAACCGCGTACAAACCGCATTCGTACTTGCAATGACTCAGGAGGTTCGCGATGTGCCGGGCCGTCTCGACCGCCTCGGCCTCCGAGGCGTATTCGGGATGCTCCGGGGGCAGCAACGGCTGATTGTGGATGACGAGAATGCGAGGCTTCACGGCGATTTCAGGCCCGTCAGCGGCAGCGTTGCAGCCAGATCGAGAGCACTTTTCCGACGTCGGCCATGGTTTCGCCGGAACAGTTCGACGGATTGTCGCTGAGCCGATGCCAATGGACGTAGTCGAAATCAATGATGTCAATGGCCGGGATGCCGACGCGGAGCAGGGCCAGGTGGTCGTCCAGGACGGCATGCTTGACCCGCGGGACGAAGCGGGTGATTCCCTCCGAGGCGGCAATCTGCCAGATTTCCTCGCACAACCCGGCGGCATGGCCGAAGGAGTATTGTTCCCAGTAAAAGCGGGCGTCCTTCCCCGCCACCATGTCCACCAGGACGGCTTTGAGATAACGGGTCGGGTTGTTTCCCGTCTGGGCGGCCCGTCGGCGAGAGTATTCCCGGGCAAAGTGCTCCGAGCCGAAGAAGTACAGATCGCCACCTTGGTCGGACGGGCGATTGTCGAAAACGTACTCCTCCCCGTCGAACAGCACAAAGTCCACGCCGACGCGCAGAGGCAAAGTCTTCATGTGATGGGCTAACTCCATCAGCAGCGCTGGTCCGCTGGCTCCGTCATTGGCCCCCAGGAACGGCTTGTCCCAGTCGCGCGGGTTGGGTTCCTGATCCGCGATGGGTCTCGTGTCGTAATGGGCGCACAGCAGCACGCGGCGAGGCCGATCCGGATGCCAGCGCGCGATGAGGTTGGCCATCGCCACGGGTTCCTTGCGACTGCGTTGCCTGGCCGTGAAGCGCTGGAATTCGACGACGGCTCCGTGCTTCTCAAAATGCTCTTTGAGCATCGCCTGCTGCCTGGCCATGCCCTCGCTGCCGCTGATCCGAGGACCCAGGGCACAAATCTGCTCCAGGTAGCGGAACGCGCGATCCGCGTCGAACGGCACGGGACGCTCCTGCGCGGCTCGGTCTCGGGCAAACTCCGACTTTTGCGGCTCGGTGGCCTCGACCATGCCGCCTTGTTGCCACGGCTTGTACATCAGAAGCCCTCCCCCGACCGCCAGCGCGATCCCGACGACGGCGATAATCAGCCGGCGCGAACTCGACATGTTTTTCGTTCCTTTCGCACTCGTCCCGCTTCCGATCGGAAGGAGTCACTTTCCGGCCAATGGCTCCCCGCATTGTACCATTCCCCCAAAAAACCGCGAACGCCACTTGGAGGACGGACCCGCGGAATCGGGCTGGGAGGTGGGCAACTTGACCTGTATCCGCGGGACGCTTACCCTGAACTGCGTCGCAAGGGTTCTCATGACCAGGGAAGCTGAAGCCGATCCATGATGAAATCGCTGACCGGAGCATCTCCGTCCGTTGTTGACAAGATTCCACCGAGCCAGTTCCTGGGAAGCCAGCAACCTTCGGTCCTGACGCTCGAACAACTCGACCGGATCAATCGCCAGCATGACTGGATCCTGGCCGCTCTTACCGTACTTCTGGCCTTTCTGCTTGCCTCCTTCCCGGTACTCAACTCCGACATCTGGATTCAGCTCCGCACGGGTCAAATGATCTCGGCGGGAGAGTTTGACTTCGGTCTCGACCCCTACACCTACCCGAATCCGCAACTGTGGGTACACACCGCCTGGCTCTGGGACGTCCTCGTTTATGCCGTGTACAGCCTCGGAGGCGGGCCGGCGCTGGTGATTCTGCGGGGCGTTTTGATTGTGGCCCTGACCCTCGTGCTTTTTCAAATCCGCCGCCGCGATGTGTCGCTTTTCCCGGTGGTGCTGTGCCTCAGTGTCGCCCTGGTGGCAATGAGCGCTCGAATCATTCTGCGTTCGGAAGTCATCAGCCTTCTGTTTCTCGGCGTGACTTTGTGGCTGCTTTATCCGACTTCCTCCTGGACTCGTCTTCCGGGAACGACCTGGCTTGGGAAGTGGAGCGACAGACCGGCGTGGTTGTTTTTGCCTCCGCTGTTTGCTCTGTGGGCGAATTTCGATTACTGGTTCTTCCTCGGACCGCTCACCGTGGCGTTGTTCCTGTTGGGACAATCGGCCCAGGCGGTGTTGTCATCCTCCCAGCCTGAGCTGACACCCCGCGACCGGAAGACTCTGGGGGGCATCTTCCTGGTCGGATTGGCCGCGTGCCTCATCAACCCGTACATGTTTCGCATCTTCCTGCAATTGCCCGGTGATGTCTCGTCGAAGACCTTGGACCTGATTCTGTTGAACCAGCCCACGCTTCGCCAGGGCTGGCTGAGGCCACTGCTCAGTCCGTTTTCGCCCGACTATTTCCAAAGCCCGTTGCGGGACCTGTTGTGGTGGCGTCCCCTGGGCCTGACGCTGGCGGAGTGGACCTTTTATCCGCTTACCGCTCTCGGGCTGATTTCGTTCGTTACGGTGTGGCGGAAGCCGCAGCTTTGGCGGCTGTTTGTCTGGGCCGGGTTCTTCGCGCTGGCGGCATGGCAGGCGCGGAACGTGCCTTTCTTCGCCGTGGTGGCTGGGCCTATCGCGGCCTTGAACTTCCAGGACTGGTTGGCAAGCCGCCGGGCTGTCTTCCGCACCTGGACACGGGCAGAATTGATCGGCGGCCAGCTGGGGCGGATGGTTCTCCTGCCCGTTTTGTTGGCCCTGTGCTTTCTCATGACCGTCCGGCAATCGACGGCCACGCTGGACATCCGCGGTCGGGAAAGCGCGTTGGGTGTCATCCATAATCGCGCCTTAGGCTGGTCGCTGGGTGTCGATCCGTCCTTGCAGCGCTCCGCGCAGGCTCTGGCTGAATGGAAACTTCCGGGTCAGGTCTTCAACCTCGACTGGCGGGAACAACCGGCCTACCAGATTTTCTTTGCCCCGGGATCGAAGGTGTTTCTTGACACCCGATTGACACTGCATGGCAACTACGCCGCCGAATACTTCAGCATCGTCAACGCCTTGCAGGAAACCAATCCGATGCGATCGGACAAGCGGCCAACCATTCACCATTTCCATTGGCAGGATGCATTTCGGAAATACGACATCAGTCACATCGTCGTCAGCCGCAATATCCTCGTGGCCCGACCCAATCCGAACGTGCCCGGCGGAGCGGACTACGTTCCGCTGGTGGATCTGCTGTTGGCCGACGAGATCGAGACCCGCCAGCCGGGTGAGCCCGTGGTCCGCCGCAAGGTCTGGGAGATGCTCGACTATCTGGATGGCCGGACCTTCATCCTGGCCTGGACGGGCAGTCCGCACTTCCCGGCCCTGAAAACGTACCTCATGGATCAGGAGGCCGAGGCCTTCCATCGGCCGCGGCGGGTTCCGCCGGCCCACGGTCCGCGTGGCGGCGAGCAACTCAGCCCTCTGGCGGTGTGGCTGGCCGGCGACGTGGACCGTCCCCCGGCAGCCGGCGATGAAGCCAATTGGCTTTTGGAGTATTCCACCAATGCCTACGCCCGGTCTCAGCGTCAGGCGATCTTCGCGGCCTTGCAGATGCTCACCGCCACGCCGGCGCTTTCCGGCCCCCACACCGGCGTCTTCGCCGTACCGCTTCTGGGCATGGAGCCATTGAGCCTGGCTCCGCAATATCTGGCCATTCGGGCGGCCCGTCGGGCTATTGCGGAACAGCCTGACTCCGCAATCAGCTGGTATCGCCTCTTCCAAGCCTACGCCGAGATCTACGGTCTGGAGCGGGAGTGGGGAACTCCCAACGCGCTGAGGGAAGCCCAGCTGGTGACGGCCTTGCGTGAAGCGGTCCGCTTGCGGCCGCAAGAACCGCTGCTGCACATGGAGCTGTCGCTGCTCTACCTGCGGAAAAACCTGGGCGATCTGGCGGTCAAGCACTACGAGGAGGCGTTCCGCACGGCCCAGGCCCTCGGCTTCAGCAGCGAGCAGTTCCAGAATCAACTGCGAACTCGCCCGGACACGGCTCACTTATTGCCGCTGCTTGCGGTGATGCCTCAGGAACAGCAGTCGATTTCAAAACGGAAGGCGAGCTTCAACGCCCGTGCCGCTCTGACCACGGATGCCGCCGAGCGGGCCAGGGTGGCGGCGCAACTGGGGCTGAACGACGAACTGCGTCAAGCGCTCGAAGCCGTGGTCAGCGAACTGCAAATGAAGCCGCAGCAACAGGCCACCGATGCCAGCCTCCACCAACTGCTGGACCTGTACCTTCAGATCGGCTACACCGTGGAAGCAGTGAGACTGCTCGCCCGACCTGACGTGCCGGGACGCTTGGGACCGGCGGCATTCTATCAGCGGGCGGCATTGGTTCGGGCGGCTATCGGCGATTATGCGGGCAGCGTGCAACACTTCCAACAGTTCGAGGAAATCCTACGCAAGACCGCGGTGGAACGGGCGATTCTGGGCGTCGGTCTGCACACACGCGGTTCGCAGTCGGAGTTTCCGGGCAGCGTCGTCATCGGACTGGAACAGCTTTTTGAGGCTGACAGCCTCAACCTGGAACGGGCCGACGTGATGTACCAGGCCGGGCTGGTGGCCTTGGAAGCAGGCTGGACATCCCCCTCCGAAGACCATCCCGACGCACCCGCTCTGTTCCGCAAAGCGGTTGTCGAGATTGAACCGAACTTTCCTCAAGCCATTCTGGCACGACGTTATCACCGCCTGATCACGGGCAGATGGGCGGAAGACGCCGCGCTCCAGCTCACTTCTCCTTAGCCGGAGTGAGGGTCATCTTGTTCTGCATCTCGATGTCAACTTCGAGGGGGAAATCCTGATTCATCGCCGAGAGCGTAAGCGTGCCCTTGATCCGCATCGTCATGTCGCTGCCGGTCATCCTTCCCTTGTCGGTGTCGAAGTAGATGTTTCCCTTGGCGGTCTCGGCTTTCAGGTCGGCCTTCTTGACGGTGAGTCCACCCAGACCCCCGCCCTTGTTTTCCTCGTTGGAGAAGGTGATGGCGGGAGTCACTTCGATGCGATGCAGGCCGTCGCTGGTGCCCTGGTAGGTGTAATTGTGGACGATGGAGATCTTGCCCAGCAGACCCAACGGGGCAGCCAACTTCTGCGACCATTTGTCGCCCTTGGCCACCGGCTTGCCCGGCAGCTTGACGCCAAACAACCGTTCGCACGGTTTCAGGAGTGTTGCGGAAATCAATGAATCCACCAGTCCCGCGGCTTGGGGGGGCACCTGTGCCTTGTCGGCAGCGCGTTTGACGATTTCCTCGGCACCCTCCAGTTTCTGGAACTGGTAATTCTCATCCAGGTGCACCTTGATCGTGCTTCCTTCGATCTCTCGGAAGATGTTGTCGATGAATGTCGCCGCCAGACCGCCGCCTTGCGTCTTGAGGGAATCAATTCGCTGAGCCAGCACGATGGGACCGCCCTTGGTGATTTTCTCCACGGTGAGGGTCGCCTTCATGGTCGTCTCGGTCTTGAGGTCCTGGCCCAGGGCGGCCAGGGCGGTTTTTTCCGAGTCCACCAACTCGACGTGCAGCTTGTCTCCCTCCTTCAGCTTCCAAGCCAGATCGACCTGCGGTTTCTGCTGCCCTGCCGCGTACCCGGCCAAAATCACCACCGCGATCAGGCAGATGGGAAATGCCTTACGGGTCATGTTCAATCCTCTGCGGGAAAAGGGAATCAACCTCGGCTTCACGGGGGCGGTTCCGTCATGGTATCCGCCGTGGCCCAGGACGCAAGCCGCAGCGGGATCGAAGCCGCCGTGCCGACTTGTAACCGCCGGACGCTTTCCGGACAATACGTTGCGATGGGGCCTCCACTGCTTCTGCTGTCTATAGCTAGTCTCCTGGCACCTTCGGCTTCCGCGGAGGTTTCCAGCCTTCGATTGCCTGCCGGTTTTACCATCCGACAAGTGGCCGGGAACGACCTCGTGCCGGACATCTACACGATCACCTTCGATCCGAAAGGCCGCATCGTGGCGGCCGGTCGCGGCTACATCCGCGTGCTGCACGACGACAACGGGGACGGTAAGGCGGATCGGGCCGTGGATTTTGCCGAGACGCCAGCCGACGGAGCGATGGGACTGTTGTGGGAAGGCCACATCCTGTTTGCCGTCGGGGACGGAGGCATCCGGCGGTTCCACGATGCCGACGGCGATGGTCGGGCCGATGGCCCCAGCGAACTGCTCTGGCCCTGCAAGACCGGCGGCGAACACGATGCCCATGCACTGCTCCGGGGACGGGACGGTTGGCTTTACTTCCTCTGCGGCAACAACACCGGAATCAGCCGCCGCCATGCCACGCTGACGACTTCGCCCGTGAAAGATCCGGTAGCCGGTTGCGTCCTCCGCATCCGCCCCGATTTCAAGGAATCAGAAATCCTCGCTCACGGGTTCCGCAATCCTTACGGCATGGATTTCGATTCCGCAGGCAATCTGTTCACCTGCGATTCCGACAACGAACGGTGCGTGTCCCTGCCCTGGTATGAGCCGGTGCGATTCTACCACGTGATTTCCGGTCGCCATTACGGCTGGCGGACGCCGCAGATCGGCAGCTTCTGGCGTTATCCGCCGTATTTTGCCGACGTGGTCAAGCCGGTCTGCACATTGGGCCGAGGCTCCCCGACCGGCGTCGTGTGCTACCGCCACGGGCATTTTCCCGCCAAATACCACGACGGCTTCTTCGTCCTCGACTGGACCTTTGGCCGAATCTGGTTCATCAAACCGATTCCCGATGGAGCCAGCTTTACCGCGCAACCAGAACTGTTTCTCCAGGCCATCGGTGACAACGGCTTTGCTCCCACGGCGGCAGCGGTTGA
>JANWWR010000087.1 GCA_025055835.1 Gemmatales bacterium
TCGCAGGACCTGGGATTCCGGGCCGAGGTGCCGATCCTGTTCACGATCCACCCGGCTCCGGGAGGCCAACCGCTGCCACCCCACGCGCCGTAAGCTTAATCATTCGGGAAAGGAACAGCGGCTTGGATACTTTTTATCCACGATCAAACGTTAGAGTTGCAGGGTCAGGTTAAGGGTTAAGTCAGAAACGAGGGATGTCGCTTAAATCCTGCCTTACTTCAGCGGGGAGAGTTGAAGCGAAAGCACGACGAAATTTGCGATCAATATTAACGGGCGCCCGTAGCTCAATTGGACAGAGCAGCGGATTTCTAATCCGCCGGTTGGGGGTTCGAGTCCCTCCGGGCGTAGTGCAGCCGAGAAACCGCCCGTTTTCCGCGGGAAATCCATAGCGTCGCCGCCCGAGTCCGCTCCGCCGCGCGCCGTTTCGCGCGCCGCCGCCGCGACGGCTCGTCCGTAGTGCGCCGCCGTGATTTGCAGATAGTGCGCTTCCGCGACGACCTCCGCATGGCCGAGCCAAGCGTTGCCGACAAACGCCGGGAACGATTCGCGCAATTCCGTCGCTCGGCACGTCTACGCAAGGAACGGATTCTCCGCCAGTACGCCAGCACGAACGGCGGCGTTGAACAATTGCCGGGTCGTTCCCGTCCAAGGGCGGACTGTGTTCAAGGCTCGGCCAAGCGACGGCCAGCGGCTGAACCGCTTGGCATCGAACGGCGCGCTGGTTTAGTGGGTACGCATGCCCGGCGGTGACCTGCGGAACCAGTTCGAATTGGTACTGGCTTGGCGTCTGGGTCACCGCGGCCAACGGACCAGAGTCGCGTTGTTAATTGTCGTTGTTGGCGAGGTTTCCGCAGTGGGGCGAGGCTCGTGGTCGGCCGATGGAGCGGCCACGGAGTGTGACGGCGGACTGGGTGTACGACCGCGCGGTGTTGCATGGGAGGTTGAAGAGCCTTGGCACGGAGGTGCGGATATCCCGGCGGCGAAAGTCGGAACGCGGATTGGGAACGAGGCGTTGGCCGATGGAGCGGACGCTGTGTTGGCTGAGGCAGTTTCGGCGGCTGCAGGTGAGACGGGACCAGTCGCTGGTGATTCACGAGGCGTTTGTGCTGCTGGCCTGCATTGTCATTGATTGGCGGTATTAGAGAATGTAACTTTTGTCTGGCGGGGTCTGAGGGTGACTTAGACCCTCAACAATAGTAATGAGCGCAGATCTCCTTCGGATTACACGGATGGCGTAACAACAGGCCAGGAAGTTGGGGGAGGGACGGTGTATGAATCTGGTGTTGATCGAGACCAGCGGCAACCAAGCTTACATTTTCGCCACCAATAAACTGCGAGAAAACGTGGGTGCGTCCGAGCTGACGGCCCGAGTCGGAACACTGTTCGTTCTGGAGGCAGTGCGAGACACGGGAGCAACGCTTCCATCAGACAACCGTGACCCGACAACTTATCCAGGGATCAGTAATCAGAACCCCGTCGAGGTGATTTTAGCTGTCTCCGGCAAAGCGTTGCTATTGGTTCGCGATGCGGGTCTCGGTCGGCAGATCGTCAACAAGGTCACCTTGAGAGCGCTGCGGGAGGCCCCGGGTCTGGAAGTTCGTGGTGTGGTGAGTCGGGATTTTGACTTCGAGACGACCCCGTTGCATCGAGTGATCGGTGAAGTTCACCGAGAATTTGAGATGGTCCGTTCGAAGCTCCCGGGGCCAGCAGCTCGCTTCCAGCGCATGCCCATCATCGCCGAGTGTGCCAGCAGCGGGTTGCCAGCAAGTGACTATGACGTTTCGGGACCCGAGCCAGCACCGCGCTCAACAGTAATTCTCGCAAAACGGGACGCAGCTCAGGCCGGTTTGGATCGCATCCGCGGTCTTGTTGGTGAAGAGCACCATCTTCCCCGTTCCACGACGGAAATTGAGAATCTCGGCTGCGACTGGCTGGCTATCGTGCATGCCGACGGCAACGGTCTGGGGCAGGTGTTTCTGAAATTCGACCAACTCGCACAAACTATGAATAATCGGGACTACATAACCAAGTTGAGGGCTTTCTCGCTTGCCCTTGACCAATGCACGGAAAATTCCTTCTGTCAGTCCCTGGCCGTCTTGAAAGATCGGAAGGGCATCACGCCGATTGTCCCGCTTGTGCTTGGCGGCGACGATCTGA
The DNA here is from genome assembly GCA_025055835.1 of Gemmatales bacterium. Lineage (GTDB taxonomy): Bacteria > Planctomycetota > Planctomycetia > Gemmatales > HRBIN36 > JANWWR01. The sequence continues at coordinate 2,158 of JANWWR010000087.1, forward strand.
CGGTGGTCTGCGATGGTCGGCAAGCCTTGCAGTTCACCAAGAGATTTATCGACTGCTTCGAGGAAGAAACACGCCAGCATCCAGCAGTGAAATCGATTCTCAAGAACGGCGTGACGAGTTGTGCGGGCGTCGCCATCATTAAGCCCCACTTTCCTTTCTTCGCCGGGTATCAGTTGGCGGAGCAACTGCTACAATCCGCCAAGAGAATTGCAAAGCGGGACCCGAATAATCTCGTGTCGGCCATGGATTACCATGTCCTTTATGACGCCAGCGGTCCGGACCTGGAGCGGATCCGTCGCGAATTAACCGTGGATCATGGCCAGACTTTGCTGGTCGGTCGGCCATATGTCACAACACAAACACAGGAACCAAATCACCGACGCTGGTCGGACTTGGAAAATCGTATTGACGCGGTGCTGGCCCGGGATGACGAGGGTCGAAGACGTCTGCCGAACAGTATGCTGCATGAGCTGCGCGAGGGACTTTTCCTCGGCCATCAGGCTGCCGACGCCCGATTGCGGCTGGTGTTGCACCGTTACCGGCAGGAGGGACTTGATCGGCTGTTGGGAGACGAAGATTCTTTGTTCTGGCAAGACCCGGATTACCGCCGCACGGCATTGCTCGACGCGCTCGACACCGCCGAGTTCTGGGAGGCCCAACGATGAACAAGCACTGGCCCCTACCTGAACAATTCCGTGTTCGTCTGATCTTTGAATCGGATTGGCACGTCGGCTCCGGGACGGGGCGACCGGGCAACGTAGACCGCCTGATTGTCCGCGACGCCGACGACCTACCCTTCGTGCCGGCTAAGACGCTTCGGGGCATCTGGCGTGATGCCTGTGAACGGCTCTGTCGCGGACTAGACGATGGACAAGTCGGAGCTTGGTCCCGATTGGTTGACTTCCTCTTCGGGAGTCAACCCGCGCTGGGACCGAACGATCCGACGGGCCGACACGCCAATCCCGCTGAAATCCCTTTGAAATCGGCTGTGCAAATTCGATCCGCCCACATTCCTTCTCCCTTGCGTGATTCTCTGGTCCGCGCCGATCGTCGCCTCCGACAAGCCCTGACGTTCATCAAGCCCGGCGTCAAGATCGACCGCCGCAGCGGATCGGCCCAGACTGACTTCCTGCGCTTCGAAGAAGTTGCCCGCAGGGGAACCGTCCTCGAAGCGGAATGTCGGCTTGTAGTCAGCGATGAACCGACCCGCAAACTGGCGAGCGCTCTACTCATCGCGTCTGCGAAGATGGTAGAGCGGCTGGGAGGAAAACGCCGGCGTGGAGCAGGACTCTGTCGGCTGGAAATTGACGGCGCGGACATGAATGCAGCAATCGAGTGGCTGGAACAAAGCACCACACCCCCGAATTGGTCGTCCGGCAAGGAAAGCAACACATCATCCGATACGCGGCGTGTTGTGGAGCAGACCGATTCGTGGCTTTGTGTGCCGCTCGTTCTTCGGCTCCAGGGACCACTGGCGGTTTCGTACCGCACCACGGGCAACGTCGTCGAGACGCTGGATTTTCTGCCCGGTTCTTATTTGCTGCCGCACGTCACGCAGGCGCTGAGCGGGCTGGGGCTGGACGTGCGGTCAGCTCTTCAATCTGGCGATATCTGCGTACTGCCGGCGTACCCGGAAGTGGATGGCGAACGCAGCCAGCCGGTGCCGCTGGCCCTTTTCGCGCCGAAGGGTGGTAGAGGACTGGGAGAACCCAACGCAGTGGTCAACCGCTTGCGGCAAGCAGAGCCGACCGACGGCACGCAGATAAAACAGCTTAGGGAAGGGTTTGTCTCGTCAAAGGCAACCGAGTTGTACAAAACGCCTATTACCGTTCAAACCCACAACACGATCGAGGATCAACCTCAGCGGCCGACCGAGACTGTGGGCGGCGTGTACAGCTATGAAGCCATCGCACCCAATGACGACGGCAGGCCGGTCATCCTTTGCAGTGAGCTACGCATCCGTAAGTCGTTGGCAGATTTGCTTGCCCAGTCTGATGCAAACTGGTGGAACAGGCTCAACGGACAAATTTCGATAGGCCGCTCGAGGAAAGACGACTATGGCCTGGTGACAATCACGACCCTGAAATTGAAGGAGTTCGTCTCTGGGGTCACTGCCAGGAATGATCCACTGTTGTTCGTCTGGCTGGTGTCAGACACGCTGCTTCGCAACTCGCGCCTAGGTGCCGAGCCGACCGCAGCCTGTCTCGGTGAGGAGTTGTCCCGGCGATTGGGAGTACAGCTGAAACTGCGTCAAAGCACAAACGGCTGTCTCGATGAACTCGTTCGCATCCGTCGGCTCGACACCTGGCATGTGGGCTGGGGATTGCCGCGACCGTCGCTGGTTGCCTTGCAAGCTGGCTCGTGCATGGTCTTTGAGGCTGAAGGACCGATCGACCCCGCAAAGCTGGCCCAGCTCGAA
>JANWWR010000099.1 GCA_025055835.1 Gemmatales bacterium
AAGAGGGGGCTCCCCAGGCGATACCGGCCACGACGATGCAGTTGTCGATGCGGGAAGCTCCGCCGCGGGCTAGGGCGGAGATTCGGGGAGGAGAGGGTGGGTAATAACACTCTCCCGAGGAATGTGGGAATTCAGTAAACGCAGCTAAGAAGTATTGCAGATCGGCTGACTTTCTGTTAAAGAGAATTTGTTCGTTGCTCTTACGAGTCAGGAAGTCGAGAACGCCTGTGGATGCCTCGGTCCACGGGACGCAAAAGCGAATGTTGATGTGTCAACACCATCGCTACAGAATTGTTGCTGAATGTGCTTTATTATCGGAAAGAGATTACAATCCTAATCTGTTTCTGACGGTAAAGGGACCGTAGTTCTGGCGGATGCCGGGAGTTCTGCTAGCCATGTCATCGAGTGATCTCTCTCCGAGGATTCGCAGGGACCATGACAAAGCACTTGAGCAACTGGTGGAGCGTTTGGAGCAGCGTCTTGGGCAGATCGAAGCGGACCTGGAGCTGGCTTGTGCAAATCGCCCCGAGATGAGGTCTGTCTTTCAGGAAACCTGGAAGCCGAGGTTCGAAGCCGCTAAGAAACGAGTTGATAAATTGCGGCGAATGCTCGGCGTGCGGCAGTCCCTGTTCGTGATGGGGAAGCGGGGCCAAGGCAAGACTACGCTTCTTCGCGCCTGGATTGGAAGTGGCATCAGGGCACAGCCTGGCCACGAGGCCCTTCCACTCCCCACGGGCGTCGAGGAGACGACTTGTTGCCTGGTGCGCCTTACAGAATCCAATAACCCTGCCGACCCGATGCAGGTGGACCTGCTTCCTGCCGAGGTATTGTCGGGCGTCGAACCACGACCCGCTAGGCCTTTGTTAGACAGGATACTGCTGTCGCGCGCGGCAGCTGATGGAGCCCCTGACGATTCGCCGTTCTTCGTGTTGCGTTATCCGGTCAAGAATAAGGATCATGGGCTTCGCCTGCATGCCGAAGGATCTTTTTATTATGTCGGCAAAAGCGGCGAGCTGGCACTGACCAGTGTTCAATATCATACCAGGGAGGTCACCGTCCCGCTGTTTCGCGGCGACCTTCAAGGCCACGCCCGACAGCTGCTTGAGGTTCTCGACATCGTGGACGCACCCGGTGCGGACCCCGCGGCCAAAGGCGAGTATGCCGAGTGGGTTCGCCATAAGAACAGAGAAGTCATCCGCCAAGGCATGGACCGACTGGATTTGCTGTTGCTTGTCTGTTCCGCGCAAACGGCAGCAATTAACCTCAGTGCGCAGGTCCAGGAGGATGTTCTCAAGCCCTGGGTGGAGCGGTGTAAGTACAACCCGCACGGCCGCCTGCTGCTGACCGTGACCCACGCCGCGGAGCTGCTGGACGAGGCGAAACAGGTATTGAAAAACGGCTACTCCGGTGGCGGTGTTACTAACAGTGTTGCCAGAAAACTTGTAGGCAATATCCTCGAACCTCTTGCAGCAATTCGCGTAGGAGACGTGGGCTTGTTCGAGATTGAAGGCGAGGTGCGGAATTGGCCACCATTGTTCTTTCTTGAACACGATACAGACCGATTAAAGGAATACCGCGAGGCTGTGACGAAAGGCCGTGACGCACCATTGCGGGACAAGCTAACTGCCTTGCTGGGGAAGCCACCCAGGCAACGCATCGACGGTTTGCCGCTTGGGGAGGCGTGCGTGATGCAGCTCGTTAATGATTGGGGCGAACAATTCAGTCACTGGCCAGCCGAAAAGCTGCGACGTATTCAGAGCTGGTTGATCCGTTCGCTCTGCTCTCTGCTCGACCCGGAAGATTGCGGGCTGAAACTCTTGACAGATTTTGTCCGCAACTGGGCGGAGAGCGGTCCGATTGCAGAGAACCATGCCCAGGAACGTCATGATGCAACACTCGCAATTCGGGAGGAGTACGACCGTTTGCTGGATGATCTTAATCAGCCTGACTACAAAACAACGCTGGAGGAGTTGCACAAGGTGCGCTCATTTCTGGAGGAGTGGTGGAGAGAGTGTCCTGTCGGCTTGACTTTTGAACTAGGCGATGCCTGCCGTGCACGCCTGGTTCAGGCAGAAAAAAACCGGGGACCAAAACTTGACGAGCGGCGCGAATTCACGTTTGCGGATGTCGTGGAAGATCTGGTTCAGGATTTCTTCCGCCAAGTCATTTCTGAGCGGTCCGGTAAAAGACTCTCTTCGCCGCCAAGATCGGTCCAGAGCGCAAGGCCAGGCAGTGAGCATCCTCTGCTGCGGGCTCTCAGACAATGCCTGTTGAACGACCATCCTATGCAGGAACTGGACGCCAAGTATAGAGGACGCCTGAGCAACGACCCTGAAAACGTGGCGAGACTGCAAGCTGTGGGTTTTGAAAGGCTGGTGCGCATTCTTCATTTCCTCGGAACGGCAGATGACGAGGATCTTCGCGCTGTTGCGCGGTACTGCTATGGCCAGCACATTGAACAGAGTGAACTATTGAGACCCTTATACCACAAGGTTATTGAGCCTGGCCGCAAGATCGATGGAGATTTGTTTGATCAAGCTATTGCAAAGGGGGAGCTTCTGCTGTCAGCCATAAGAAAAAGAGGCTACCTTCAGGCCTACGAGTGATGAGCTAGTGCAGAATGCAGAATCGTTCTAGGAGGCCAGGAAAATGATCCCTTTGCTGAAACTCACCGGTTGGATGCCGCGTCGTCTCTACCTGCCGCTGGAATGCAAACGCGCCGACAAAGCCCGATCGCTGTTCGAGGAGGTACGGGACTTCCGAGTCCCTCTGGCGGTTTTCTGGCACTGGAGTGACCTGAGTGGCAACGTGCACTGCAAGCGTGCAGGGTGTGACTTTGCGCCGGCGCCACATCCACTAGTTTCCGGACCCCTCCCTGTGGAGCTGTGGAAAGGTGCGCTCCATGTGACGAACGGTTCGGGTCAAAGTGATGAAATCGAACAGGTAGCCAAAGGGCTGGAGATTCGCCTGGTCCTGCGAGATCCGCACGACACCGGCCTTTTGATTACCTGGAACCCCAACCTGTTTCCGAATCTGACGGATCGCGTGGGGAACCCCAGACAGACACGCACATTAGTGCTGGCTAAACAGATTAAGAACCTGGAAGCCTCATCAGTTGCTGACACCGGAGCTGAAGTGGTGTTGCAGCTATCTCTGCTGGCGTTAAAAAAGTCCTCGGCAGGGGCCTCTCCGTCTGTTGCTGATGATAACCCTGTTCAGGGCGGTCTGTGGGATTGGCTGACTGGCCTGATCTGGGGGAATTGGCATTTTGAGCCGCCTGCCATTCGAATCCAGGCGGAAAGGCCCAGGCTGTCAGCGGACGCGCGGAACATGGCGGTTGTTTGCTTGGACTTTGGAACGTCTGCGACCGCGGCAAGTTATTTGGAACAGGTTGCTGGAAGCGCTGATCAGCCCGAATTGCAGCCAGTCCGCGACCTCAGGCCTTGGTCGCTCATTACTGTTCATCCGGAGTTTACCCAACAACGCCGTCTCGGATCTTCGGAAATTGGTCAGACGCTTCATTGTTATGGAATCAGAAGCCAGACTAAAGCTGACGACCGCCCGCCGCTGGCAGAGTGCGTTCCGGAAACCGTTCGGCGTTATCGATACGGTCTTTCGGAGAGCCAGGCTCAGCGTACTGCCATTCCAAGCATGCTTTATGCTTTACCAGAAGAGGCCGAGCAGGTCTTGCCAGAACCTCCTGATGCGATCGGCCTCGAGGTCGAAGGCCTGTTAAGCGCGGACCGGATCGTACACCAGGTGGAAACCCGCCAGTTCCTTTACGCGCCAAAACTTACTGTCAGTCAAAAGTCGGAGCAGTACGCGACCTTCGCCGCGATTCGTAAAGGGCGGTCGCCGGTGGAACTGTTCCTTCGGGAGTACTTCAACCAGCTTCACCAGAAATTATTGCGCCTGGAGGTGCCGGTTCTGCCAATCGAGCGAATATGCTACAGTTATCCGGTCGTCTGGGTGAAGCATCAGCGCGACGAACTGCGCAGGCATATCGAAGAGGCTGTGAAAAACAGCTACCTCTGTGAAAGAATGGTGCCCGAAGCAGAGAGGAAAGTGAATCCGTATCACTCGGGCTTCAGCATGGATGAAGCGAGTGCATCATTCCTTGGGTTTATCCAGTATCGCGTGGGTGGGCTGGAAGGGGACGATCTCGTTCGAGCTTACCAACCTTTCGAACCCGACCCTGAAAAAGCGAAGAAATACCCAAAAAAGATGCGGGTCTTGGTTTTTGACAGCGGCGGTGGCACTACCGACGTCGCTTTCCTGGAAATTATTGACCAGGGCGGGGCGGCTTACGACTCGGTGCAATCATTTGTACGCAAGTATTTTGCTCTCACTAAGGCCGGACTCGAAGTCACGCGACGCGTGGCTGAACATCTCAAGGACCTCATAGTACAATCCTATCCAGCTGTCAGAGAAAACCTGCGGACTAATCTCCTGGAGGAGGGTCTCGAGGAACGGGTCAATTCCCTTGGGCTCAGGTCAGCCGACGGCAAGCTGATGTCGGAGGCCACGGTAAGAAGGCGGCGGACAATCGCTTTCTTCGATGAGGCCGAGCGGCTCAAGATCAGCCTGTGCGCTGCTGCCCTTAGCAACCCACGACCAGACGAATCTGTTTCCGAGCCAATCCAGTGGACTGCGAATGCAGCCATGCTGGAAGGGCTCCCCGGTGTCAGCCCGGACCGGCTGCCCCAGCGCCTGAGTCTAAAAACGCTTCAGGAACTTATTGAGCAGGTGTACAAACCTGTTGCGGACCAGATTGCCCGCTGGTTTGAAGATCGCCCGGAACGGGTGGATCTCCTGCTGATGACTGGCCGGTCCAGCGAGCTTCCAGGACTGCGGAACCTGCTGGAAAAAGCGATCCCGCAGGGCCTGCGGCCCTACGCGTTCGATTGGATTACACGTCAGAACCTTTTCCTTCACAGCCCGCCGGCAGGCGTGGACGTCAATGAGACTGCCAAAACGCTGGTACAGGAAGGATTGCGGCTGCTTTATCGGAATAGAACAAACACTGTTACCAAGGCGGTGAATTGTAATCCCATCGACGAAACACGCCGTGACCGAGCCATCGGCGTCATGGCCCAGGACTTGAAGACCGGGCGCCCGGATCCTGCCTTTTTGCCCAGTGTTGATCTGCTTGTGGAGGCTGACGGGCAACCCATCGACCCCGAACGGGATCTGGTGTATGAGGAAACAAATCCAACCTCAAAGGGCTTCTTCCTTGGTATTAATTTTTCTGGGCGGAACGATCGAAAGGAGTCTCCCAGCGATCCCCCGTTGCCGTTCATGCGCATCCGAATTACGGGGGGTGAAATAGACTCCTACAAGCGTCTACGCTTCTATTTCCGCCAACGATCGGCAACAGACGTCGTCCTCCATCGGCTCGAGCTGTACACAAGCGACGACCGCCGGGAGCCGCCGCAAATCATCGAGGTCGAGTCGAAGGAAGATGAG
>JANWWR010000135.1 GCA_025055835.1 Gemmatales bacterium
TTCGCTCGGCCCCATGCGGACCGAGAAAATGACGCAAACTTCTAGCAGATTCCAATCCCCCGCACAAGTTCGACATCCATAGTTGATTAGTTCGACCTTACCAGATCCAAGCTGAGCACCTGAGCGCCGCTGCGCCGCTGGCCCGCCAACCCGCTGCATAGGCTTTTTTCATTTGACAATTGGGTTGGCAGTTGGGATACTCTTGGGCTACGGATTTACCGGAAGGAGCGGTCGGGCTGTTGGCCCGCCAAGTGTGGCAGCACGGCCGCGTTTGACCAAGGAGGGTCTGACCATGCCGATCACGTATCTGACCGAAGCCAAACCCCAGTGCTACCGTGCCTTGGCCGTGTTCGACGACCGCAGCGAACGCCTGATCTATCTGGGCCGTTCGTCGTCGCAGGTGCGGCAGGGCTACGTCCAGGCCTTCTTCGAGGTGCTGGATGAGGAGGAACAGGCCCGGGTTGTGGCCGTGCATCTCCAACGCTGGCACGGTGCCCCGGACGCCGGCCGCTGGGTCATGCAGTCACCGTTGACCCTGCCGACTGCCAAGGTCGCGGCCAAAAGCGCTTGAGAGAGATTTGTTCGAACCGCTGCGGTCTGGTTCTCGGACGGGAACGGCCTACCATCGTTCCCGTCCGCGCCTGCGCTTTTTCCTCAGTCTTGCCACGGATTGGACAGGTTCGTCCGGCGTGATCCGAACCCGGAACGGATTCTCGATTGGGGGAATCCCTTGGTGTCACTTGCAATTGGGAGACGCATTCTCAAGAATGATGCCTTGGGAGGGAGTCGTTTCGGTTGACGGCCCCGTGACGTCGCGGCACGCGCGAGCGACCGAGGAAACCGGCCAAACTGGGTGCCGTTCCTCGACTCCAGCGAGGAGTCTTCCATGCCCAATCCGTATGACTCGTTGTGCGATGATTTCAGCATCTACATGTACTTGTTGACGCAATCCGCCCTTCCCAATCAGCGGGAGACGGTTCTGCATTTTTTCGAGAGCATCCAGAAGTTGTTTCCTACCATGTGCCACTTCCAGGCCCGAGAACAAACCGACTTTGTGCTTGAAGAGGATCGCGAGCAAGGGCCGTATCGCTGGGTCGGTCTGGAGTCTAAACGGATCGGGGCCGGGTACATCAATCCGCCCACCTTGGAAGTCGCGGACCAGTTGCACGAGCGGATTCTGGATCTGGCACCGGCCCATCTGAACGTCATCGGGCTGGACTGCGAGGCGCTGGACGTAGTGTTCGTGTTCGACTTCGTGTACCGCGGCAATCACGACGAGGTCGTGGCCGAAGCTCTGGGCTTTTACAACGCCTTCGAGGGCTTTTTGACTCAGCCCAAGGCCCGTGTCATCGGCTGCGAACCGGTGCTCATGCTCGCTCTGGAAGATGACCTGCGTCTGCAATGCCGCTTGAGTGTCGAGACGCGGACGAGTGCCTACCAGGTTCGCACCGGCCAGTACGGCGAAGAACCGATCAGTGTCTATTTCACGGTTCGCCAATACTGGGACGGACGGAGCAAGACGAGCTTTGTGGACTCCTACCGGAAGCAGCGCTCCGTCTGCCAGGAAATGGTGGACAATTACATCGTTCCCAGCGTAATTCGGCCGCTGGCCCGGGTCATTGAAGCCAAGCAGTGAGAAGGCCGCCGCTCCCATGGTGCAACTGAGTCGCTTCGCGGAGACGCTCAAGGTCGAGACGGCCTTCGATGTCCTGGCCGTCGCCAAGAAACTGAAGGCGACCGGCAAGGACGTGGTCGAGCTTCAGATCGGCGACAGTCCGTTTCCCTCCACCCGCTCCGCCCTGGAGGCCGGCATTCGGGCCATCCGGGACGGACACACCCATTACTGCCCGTCGCCGGGCTGGCCTAGCTTCCGCGAGACCATCGCAGAAACCTACAGCCGGGAATTCGGCGTCCGCATCGGCCCGGAGAACGTCGTCGTCACGCCGGGAGCTAAGGTGGTCGAGCAGTTTTTCTGCGAAGCGGTGCTCGATCCGGGCGATTCGGTCCTGGTCTTCAGCCCCCATTTTCCGACCTACGGACCGAACATCGAACGGCGTCAGGCCCGTGCCTGGTACGTCCCGCTGCGGCAGGAAAACCAGTTTCGCCCGGAGCCAGAGCAAGTCGAACGCTTCCTGCGGGAAGCCCCTCGGCCCAAGGCAGTCTTCCTCAACTCGCCGCACAACCCGACCGGCGGCGTGGCCTCCGCCGACGACTTGCGTCGCATCGCCGACTTGATTCGCGGCAGGAACGTCGCCTTGTTCAGCGACGAACCGTATTGCCACATGGTCTGGGAGGGCCGGCACTGCACGCCCTTGGAATTCGACGGCATGTTGGAGCAGTGCGTGGCAGCTTACACCTTCAGCAAGTCGTACAGCATGAGCGGCTGGCGAGTCGGCTACGCCGTGACCAGCGCTCGGCTGGCGGACGTACTCGGCAAGATGATCAACACGTCGCTGTCCTGTGTCCCACCCATCATGCAGTTAGCCGGACAGGCCGCTCTGCTGCACGATGCCGCCGAGCGCGATGAGGTCATGCAGCGGTTTCGCCGCAAGGTGCACTTGCTGGTCGAGGAATTGCGGAAAGTGCCCGAGGTACGGATCATACCACCGGCAGGAACCTTCTACGTCTTTCCTGACGTTTCCGCCGTCTGCCGTCGTCTTGGAATCCAATCCCACGGTCTGGCGATGTATCTGCTTGAAGGAGCAGACGACCGATTTGGTGTCGCCTGTCTGGGCGGCGAGTGTTTCGGCGAGGCGGGCCGGGGCTTTCTCCGCTTCTCGTGTGCCGAGCCGGACGAACGGCTCATTCAAGCTGTGCAGTTCTTCGCCGACGCCATTCACCGCACCGACCGCGTGGCTCACTATCTGCAAGCCCACCCGAGATACCGCCTCGCTGAGGCGGCTTGACCTGCGGGAATTATCCCACTGCCGACACGCATACCAACGGTCAGGGAAAGACATGAATCATCTCGGCCAGTCCGGCTTCGACGACTTCCCTGCCGGTGACGTATTTGCCCTGCCGGATCCATTCCGTGATAAGGGCCGGGTTGCAGCCCAGCAGCTTGGCCAACAGATCGTCCATCTCCCGTTCCAGATAT
>JANWWR010000198.1 GCA_025055835.1 Gemmatales bacterium
GACTCGGAAAGCCCTGGTGGTCTTATTGCTACTTGTTTCTGGACAAGGGGTTGCGGGCCAGACCTGGAAACCGGGGCAAACTCCGCTGATGACGCCCTGGGCGGAGAAAGTCACCCCGGAGAGGGTCCTTCCGGAATACCCAAGACCGCAAATGTTGCGCGAAAATTGGCTCAACTTGAACGGCCTCTGGGAATACGCCGTCGTATCTAAGGACGCCGCCAAGCCGCAAGCCTTTGCCGGGCATATCCTTGTGCCATTCCCCATCGAGTCCGCCTTGTCCGGTGTGACCCGCCGAGTCGGCCCGGGGGAGCGATTGTGGTATCGGAAAATGTTGCGCCTTCCAGAGGCCTGGAAGGGGAAGCGCATCGTATTGCATTTCGGGGCCGTGGACTGGGAGACGGAGGTTTTCGTCAACGGCAAACCAGTCGGCAGCCATCGCGGCGGCTATGATCCGTTCTCGTTCGACATCACAGAGACGCTGAAGAACGTTGGTTCGGAGCAGGAAGTCGTTGTCGCCGTATGGGATCCGACCGACCAGGGGCCTCAGCCACGGGGCAAGCAGGTGACCCGTCCCGGTGGTATCTATTACACGCCGACCACCGGCATCTGGCAGACTGTCTGGCTCGAAGCCGTGCCGAAAACGCACATCGAATCCGTGAAAGTCATTCCCGATTTTGTTGCGCGAAAGGCCCGCTTGGCGGTGCGCTTGGGCGGAGCAAAACGAGATGCCGAAGTGGTAGCCCATCTGACCGAACGGCCGGTCTTTGAACCCGAAGCTCCGGGGGAGCGAATGGGTGCCATTTTGGCAACCGCACGCGGCAGGGCGGATGATACTCTGGAACTGACGGTCCCCGCCGACCGCTTCGAGCCGTGGTCACCGGAGTCGCCTCGACTGTATGGCCTGCGTATCGAATTAAAAACCGCCGATGGTGAAACGGATGTTGTCCGCTCTTACTGCGGCTTCCGCAAGATCGAGGTGGCCCGGGATGATAAAGGCATCACGCGATTGTTTCTTAACGGCAAACCGTATTTTCAAATCGGGGTGTTAGACCAGGGGTTCTGGCCGGACGGACTTTATACCGCGCCCACCGATGAGGCGCTGCGCTTTGACATCGAAGCCACTAAAAAGCTTGGCTTCAATATGAGTCGTAAGCACGTCAAGGTCGAGCCGGCCCGGTGGTATCACTGGTGCGACCGACTGGGACTGCTTGTCTGGCAGGACATGCCCAGTGGCGACCGCTCGGTGGCACCGGGACAGGGCGAGATCCGACGCACCAAGGAATCGGCCGAGCAATTTGAGCTGGAATTGAGGCGGATGCTGGACAGCCTCGACCACTTCCCCTGCATCGTCATGTGGGTCGTGTTCAACGAGGGCTGGGGCCAGTACGACACGGTGCGGTTGACGAAGTGGGTCAAGGAGTACGATCCGACGCGGCTGGTCAATTGCGCCAGCGGCTGGAACGACATGCGCGTCGGCGACGTGCATGACATCCACGTTTACCCCGGTCCCGGTTCACCCAAGCCGGAGCCTACCCGCGCCGCCGTCCTGGGCGAGTTCGGCGGGCTGGGCCTGGGAGTCGATGGGCACACCTGGTCGAAACAGACCTGGGGCTATCGCGGCACTGCGAGCAAGGAAGACCTGACGTTCAAGTACGAACGGCTGCTCCAGCGGGTGTACGCCTTGCGGGACGACCCCGGCCTCAGTGCGGCGGTTTACACGCAAATCACCGACGTGGAAACCGAGGCCAATGGCCTGCTGACCTATGATCGCAAGGTGGTCAAGGTGGACGAAGCCCGCGTCGCTGCGGTCAATCGTGGCGACATTTCCCACGTTCCGCGCGCCCAAGTCGTAATCCCCACGTCCCAGGAGAAAGGTCAGACCTGGCGGTACACCTTTACCCGCCCTGCGGAGGGCTGGTTCCAAGCCGAGTACGACGACTCGGACTGGCAGACCGGCGAGGGCGGCTTCGGCACGGCCATGACGCCCGGCAGCGTCGTCCGCACCGAATGGAAGACCCCCGACATCTGGATCCGCCGCAAGGCTGACGCCGATCTGAAGCACGACCCGAACCTCGAAATCGTCGGTCACTATCTGCTTGTGCATCATGACGAAGACGCCGAAATCTACCTGAACGGCGTCAAAGTGGCCGAGTTGAAAAACTACGTCACGGACTACGTCGAAGTGCCGCTCGATCCGAAGCATGTCGCCCTGCTCAAACCGACCGGCAACGTGCTGGCGGTCCACTGTCGGCAGACGCGGGGCGGCCAGTACATTGACGTGGGCCTCATCCGCCTGGTGCGTCCCAAGGCGAAGTGACAACGTCATGACAATGACAACCGGGTGACGCAGCGACTTAATCCTGAGGCAGCAACACAGCATGGGCCTGTGGGCGGTTCACATTCATGACGGCGTCCTGACCTGGCCCTGGCTGGTCGGCGGTTTTCTCGGGGCGCTGGCGCTGTGCTGGCTGGGGATGCGTCGCCTGCGGGAAGAAGAGATCGCCCGCATCGCCGTCATGAGTTCGGCGTTCTTCGTCGCCAGTCTGATCCATGTTCCGACGTTGGCTCCGACCAGCGTACATCTGCTGCTCAACGGGCTGGTCGGCGTGTTGCTTGGACCGCGCTCGGCGATGGCGATTCTTCTGGCACTCTTTCTGCAAGCCGTGCTGCTGGGACACGGTGGGTTGACGAGTCTGGGGGTCAATACCTGCGTCATGGCCCTGCCTGCCCTGGGTGCCTGGGCGGTCTTCGTGTCGTTTCTCCGCTGGGGATGGCTGCTGCATCCTGCGAAACGGTGGCTGCTCGGCTTTCTGATCGGTGGTTTGACGGTGCTGGCGACGGCTGCCCTCAATGCCGTCACCCTCTGGCTGGGCAGCGGCGAACCTCTGGACGCCTTGGCTGTAGTGGTCTTTCTGGCCCATCTGCCGGTGGCCGGCGTCGAGGCCCTGGTCATGGCCGCGACGATCAATTTCCTGGCCCGGGTCAAACCCGAGATGCTGGGACTGACCTTGCCGGCCATGCCCGAGGCTGTGACACCCCAGCGTCAACGTCAGGCGGGCTGATCCAGAGGCAGCAGGTCTTCCAGAGGCAGCTCCCACTGCCCCAGCCCGGCCTGAACCACGGCCCGCTGGCGTTTTGGATCGATGCGGACGATCTGGCCGTCTGTTTCCAGACGGGGAATGCGGACACGGTCGCCGGGCTGAAGTTGCTGGCGAGCAGCTTGCAGAGCGGCGGCAGCCTCGGCCTGACGTTCCAGCTCGGCCTTGCGGCGTTCAAGTTCGGCCCGTTCCCGCTCAGCGGCAAGTTGGGCCTCCAATGCTTCGACCCGAGCCTTTTCTGCCTGCTCCCGGAGTTGCTGAAGCCGAGCCAGTTCCGGAGCGCGTCGCTGCTTTTTCCGCAGGTAGCGATGAGCACGATTGACCAGTTCCCGTGGCAATTTCAATCGCCGAGCGATGCGGAGGGCGTTGCTCATGCCGAACTGGCCGATCAGCAGCCGATACGTGGGCTTGAGTGTTTCCACGTCGAATTCGACGGCGGCGTTCTCAGCCCGGGGATTGCCCCAGGCGTAGGTTTTAAGATCGCCCAGATGGGTCGTCACGATGGCGAGGCAGCCGATTCGGTCGAGTTCGTCAAGGATCGCCCTTCCCAGGGCTGCTCCTTCGGTCGGATCGGTGCCCGCACCGAGTTCATCAAGCAAGACGAGACTTCGCTGGTCGGCTATGCGGAGGATGTCACCGATCCGCGACATGTGCGAACTGAAGGTGCTGAGCGACTGTTCGAGGCTCTGTTCGTCGCCAATGTCGGCCAGAACGTGGTTCAGAATGGGCAGGGTGCTGCCTTCGGCGGCGGGGATGGGCAGTCCCGATTGGGCCATGAGACACAGCAGCCCGACAGTCTTGAGGGCCACGGTTTTGCCGCCGGTGTTGGGGCCGGTGACGATCAGCAGGTTGAATTCCATCCCGAGGCGGACGTCAATGGGCACGACCTGGCGTGGCTCGACGCCGGGCGGAAGCGGCTCATGACGAAAGATGTGCATCAGCAGCGGATGGCGGGCCTGACGGAGCCAGAGACGGTTGTCCGCGGAGAAGTCCGGCCTGGTCATGCCAAAGTCTTGAGCGAAGCGGGCCTTGGCGTAGAGGAGATCGAGATGGGCCAGTACATCCAAGGCCGTTTGCAACGGTCGGGCGACGCGGGCCACCTCCTCCGTCAGCCGACGCAGGACCCGATGGGTTTCCTTCTCCTCTTCGACCTTCAGCATGGCCCGCTCGGCGCTGAGGTTGGCGAGACTGGCCGGTTCGATGTACAGCGTTTCGCCGGTCGAACTGGTGCGATGAACGACGCCGGGCAGCTTGTGTCGCTGGTTGACCGATACGGGCAGCACGTAATGGTCGCCGCTCATGGTGGCGTTGGGATAGCGGAGGATTTTGCGAATCTCCGGATCGCGCAGCAGCCGCTTGACCATGTGCTGGGCCTTGTCCTCCAGGTCTCGAAGCCGCTGGCGGATGCCGGCCAGTTCCCGACTGGCCATGTCGAGGACGTTGCCCCGAGAATCGATGCAGCCTTCGATGCTCTTGGCCACCACGCCCAGGTCTTCGACCTTGCCGAGCAGGTCGATGAGCTTTTGTCGAGCCGGATCGAGCCGCATCCGATAGCGATAGATGTGGCCGGTGCAGGCCAGGGCGTCCTTGACGTCGAGCATTTCCGCGGCGGTCAGCATACTGCCGATGGCGGCGCGACGCACCAGCAGCCGCACGTCCCGCAGGCCGCCCAGCGGTGGACTCATGCCTTCGGCCAGCGTGTCCATCATCTCGGCAACCAGGGCCAGTTCGTGGTCGAGGCGGTTTCGATCCGTGTCGGGGCTGAGTTGCCGGGCCTTCTCCTTGCCCAAAGTGGTGACGGCGTAGGAGGCGAGCAGGTCAAGAATCTTTGGATATTCCAAAAGGTCCAGCGTGTGGCGATCCATGATGCGATTGAAGGCTTCTCCTGCTTTAGCACGGACCCGGAACAGGCATCGCGCCCGGCGGCTGAACGTGATTATACGGTCTGCTTTTTCTGGTTCGCCAGCAGGCCCATTTCTCGACCCAGCTTCTCTACAATGGGAAAAAGCGGGACCGCGGGCCGTGCAACCCGCCTGACCCGGTCCCGCGGACAGGGTAACTCACGCATGCAGACACCCTACTCGGCCAAGGAACTGGCTCGGCTCGGTCTGGAGCGAGCCACGCTGCCCCGACACGTCGCCATCATCATGGATGGCAACGGCCGGTGGGCGCAGCGACGTGGTTTGCCGCGGGTCGAAGGCCATCGCCGAGGGGTGCAGAGCGTTCGGGCCGTCATCGAGGAATCCTGCCGCCTCGGCCTGAAGCAGTTGACGCTTTATTGCCTCAGCGCCGAAAACTGGAAGCGGCCCAAGGCGGAACTGGATGTCCTCATGCTGCTTCTGGAACAGTATCTCATCGCCGAGCGGCGGGAGATCATGGAGGAGAACATCCGTTTCACGACCATCGGCCGACGCGATCCGCTGCCCAAAAACGTCTTGAAGGAGATCGACGAAAGCGTTCGGCTCAGCGCCGGCAACACCGGGCTGACGCTGTGTCTTGCGGTCAATTACGGCAGTCGGAGCGAGATCACCGACGCGGTCCGAAAGCTGGCCGCCGAGGTCCAGGCCGGTCGACTCGATCCCGACGACATCACGGAAGAGACGATCAGCCAGTGGCTCTACACCGCGGGAATGCCGGAGCCTGACCTGCTCATTCGCACCGCTGGCGAGATGCGCGTCAGCAATTTTCTCTTGTGGCAAATCTCGTACGCCGAACTCTATGTGACGCCTTGTCTGTGGCCCGATTTCACCGTGGAGGAATACCGCAACGCCCTGCGGGATTATGCTAAGCGAGAACGTCGCTTCGGCGGCCTTAACAGCTGAATCCGGTCAGTCTTGCTTCATCGGCGGGTTGTCCAGCGAAGCGATCAGTTTACGCACCGTGGAAATAATGCGGTCCTCGATTCCCTCGGCCCATTTGGACGGCAGACCGTAGCCGATCATCGAGGTATCGCCTTCATAGCCGCCTTCTTTCAAGACCCGTTCCGAAGGGATGTACGCCATGACATCGTTGGCATAGGCGGTGACCCAGATGGATTTCCCGTTGCCAAGTTCCCGCTTGAGTCGCAGGGAGTAGTCCACCACCACCTCACCGCCCAGAGCGACCCACACAATGTCGTTGCCCAGCTTCCAGACTTGGATCGGAAAATGCGGGTAGTTGTCCGGAATCTTTTCACCGCGTTCCAAAAGTGCCAGGTAGCGTTTGGCTCGACTGCGGACGGAGAAGTTTTTACTGAGGCTATCAGCGGCCCAGGCTTCCCGATCTGGAATACGGGCAAAGGGCAGAGGGATGGTGGTATAGACCGCGGTGAAGCGCCCGTGGATCGGCTTCATGCCGGACTCTCGGGCGGCATCCACGGCGTCGGCCAGTTCCTTGCCGTACTTCATGCACAACTCGACGGTGCCGCGAGGCAGGGGATTGGCGTCGCCGCCGCAGCCCGACCAGAACATCGCCTTCACACCGGGATGCCGCTCCTCAACGTACTGCTGAGCAAAGCCCGCATAATCGCCGCACCATTGGAAAAACTGAAGCGTCGTGTTGTGGCAGGCGTAGCCGAAAACAAGGGCCATGGTCTTGTTCGCTTCGTCCCGCACTTCGAGAACGGGTACGTCATGATCGACCGGACCGGATGGATTAGAGCCAAGGACAATGCCTTTTTCGGTGGCCTGACGCCGATTGACGGCAAAACGGGCCGTCGCCTTGCCTTGCCACAGCGTTGCCGGTTTCAGCTCAGCGAGGGCGTCTTGAATCACTCGCACCAGTTTCTCGGTGAGGTCAGCCCGATATTTCTGCAAAAGCGGCACTTGCTCCGCAGGCATGTCATAAATGTCCATCAAATTGTCAGTGATCACCGGGCCGCAATGCGTGTGGGAAGCAGAGAGAATGAGATTGGCCCGGGGAAGTCCGGTCACCTTTTCCACCCGCTCGGCGATCTCGACCGACATGCTGCGGGGAAACCCGATCAAATCTGTGGTTACGAGAACCAGGCGGGTTCCTGTCTTGTCTTGGAGAGCGAG
>JANWWR010000054.1 GCA_025055835.1 Gemmatales bacterium
AATGGCCAGCGACAAGCGATGTTTCTGGAGAACGTCCCCGGACTGGCGGAACGCATACTGCGGAATTTTGTGCTCGACCATCGCGACACGGCCCTGATCGTCTCCAGCAGCGGATGCAACGTTGTTCCCGTGGAAATGGCACTATGCTTTCGCAAAGCCGGGGTGCGAACCATCGGTCTGGTCAGCCTGGCTCACGCTGAGGTTTCCGCATCCCGTCAGGCGGAAGGGCTTCGGTTGCATGAGGTGGTCGATCTGGTCCTCAACACGGGAGCGCCTCCCGGGGATGCGATGGTGCGGGTGCCCGGGTGGTCCTTTCCTGTCGCTCCGGGTTCCACGGTGGGTGGCTGCATGATCGTCAACGCCCTGAAGGCCGAAATCGCTGCCCGGCTGGCGGCAGCCGGGTGTATTCTGCCGGTACTGACCAGCGCGGTCCACATCGGGGCGGAGCGCAGCGCGGAACTGTTCGAAGCAGCCTACGACGAACATGCTCGCCGTCTGGCACGGCTCTATGCACATCCGGTCGCTTCGCAGGATCAGGGCGAGGGCTGAGGCGGATCAGGTGCTGGCTTGTGCGATCATAGTCACTCGAAGAGTCGGCTTACCGATTCGTTGCAGTGGATGCGTCGAATCGCCTCGCCGAGCAGTCGGGCGATGCTGAGGATCTTGAGATTGGGCAGTTGTTTGGCGGGGGGAACGGGGACGCTGTTGGTCACGAGAATCTGATTGATGTTCGCCTCGCGCAACCGATCCACGGCATTGCCGCACAGGATCGGATGGGTGGCACACACATAGACTTCCCGCGCGCCGTTGGCCCGGACGATGTTGACCGCTCCAACCATGCTGCCAGCGGTCGTGATCATGTCGTCGAACAGGATGGCGATCTTGCCGCGTACTGAGTCGCCGATCATGTTCGCCTGATTGGTCTCCGTGGCACTGGCACGCCGCTTGTCAACGATGGCCAGACCTCCGCCGAGCACCTTCTGATGCTTGATCGCCTGCTTGATCCGGCCCTCATCGGGACTGACGATGACCAGTTCGCTCTGCGGGAACCCCATGCCGCGGAGGTATTCGTTGAAGACGGGCGCGGCGAGGAGGTGATCCACGGGAATGTCGAAAAAACCTTGAATCTGAGCGGCGTGAAGGTCGCAGCACAGAATCCGGTTCGCCCCGGCGCTGGTCAGCAGATTGGCGACGAGCTTGGCACTGATTGGCACGCGGCCGACATCCTTGCGGTCCTGGCGAGCGTAGCCATAGTATGGCAGAACCACCGTGATCCGGGCGGCACTGGCCCGGCGGAAGCTGTCCAGCATCAGAAGCAATTCCATGAGGTTTTCGTTGACCGGCGGACAGGTCGGCTGGACGAGGAAAACGTCCCGGCCCCGAACGTCCTCTTCGATGCGCACAAACACCTCACCGTCGGGAAAGTTGCCCAGGGTCAAACGCCCCATGGGCAGGGCCAAATAATCGGCGATCTCCTCGGCCAGTTGCGGGTGGGCACGCCCACTGAAAATCTTCAGGTGGTGGTTGTGCAACATGAGGACTGGTCTCCGAGGGGAGAGCGGAAGGGAACGTTGTTCGACTTCGCGCCAGCATTATGAAGGCAGCATGAAGGATCGTCAATCAGGAGCCGCTGCGCAGTCGTGAACGGCTCATTTCTTGTCACGCTTCAAGGTGAAGATGATGTGCTTCTGGCCGTCGAAACTGGCGGGACGCTCTCCCTCTCCAGGGCGCGCCGTGCAGATCCGAAGCGTCTCGCCGACGAATTCGTAGATGCCCAACTGTGTCTTTCCCTTGTCCGAGCCAGAGGTGATGACCAGGTCGATCCAGGCGGGCTTCCGGGACAGGTCCAGTTTGATCGAACCCTCCTCGACCATCTGCTTGTTGAACGTCTGGACGTACTTGTCCCGCGTGAACGTGAGACGATTGTCGCCGATTTCCTCGCTCGACAATTTGCGTCCCTTCTCCTCGACGGACTCGATGATCCAGTGGCCCTGAAACTTTTCGAGCTCCTTCTGGACGGCCTGATCGTCGGCAACGGCACCACCCACGCAGACTGCCAGCAGCAGTCCGGTCAGCACACGAAGCATAGATGTATTCCCCAAAGAAGCGATTTCCTCGTGTTAGTGTCAGGATATGAGACAAGGGCTGGCGGGTAAACGGCAGAGGAGCTGTCGCTATAATGCCTTGGGGTCATCGGAGCTTTGAGGAGAGCAGAACAACCCATGCCGGAGTTCCATAGCGTTGCCAAAGTAGGCGATATTCCCGAGGGTGAAGGGCGGGCCTTCGAAGTCCAGGGCAAGATTATCGCGGTCTTCTTTCACGCCGGACAGTATTTCGCCATCGACGACGTCTGCCCCCACATGGGAGCGTCTTTGTCTGAAGGGCACGTCGAGAATGGCATTGTGACTTGTCCGTGGCACGCCTGGCGGTTCCGCATCACGGACGGTACCTGGGCGGACAGTCCCAAGCTCAAGATCGGCTGTTACCCGGTCCGAATCGTCAACGGCGAGATTCAAGTGCAGGTCTAAGAGGACCCACCGTCGAATTCGTGGACGTATCCCCTGGGTTCTATGTCCCGCACGACGCCATCGCTGGTGCGGAGACGGAATCCTTCCGGCACGAACTCTCCGAGGCGATGGACCGATACGCCCCACTCCGCCAATGGCTGGTCCCGCAGCAGCCAACGCCCTTCGGACGGACTGGCAGCAAAAAGCAGTTCAAAATCCTCGCCATCCGACAGCGCATGTTCCAAGGCCGACTTGCCTTCCCGCATCTGCCGGGCCGCCTCGCTGATCGGAATCATCGACTCCTCGAGAATCGCTCCGCATCCGCTCTCCTCACACAGGTGATGCAGGTCGGCGGACAATCCGTCGCTGACGTCAATCATCGCTTTGATTCGGACCAGGGAATGCAACCGCTGGGCTTCCCGGACCCGGGGCGTGAAGGTCAGATGCTTGCCCAGAATGCTGCCACCGAATTCGCCGGTGGCCAGAATCCAGTCTCCCGGCTCGGCCCCGGAACGCCTCACGGGGCCGCTGCCCGTCGGTTCGCCGATCACCGTCACATTGATGGCTAGAGGACCGTCCCAGGAATTGGTATCCCCGCCGACAATGGCAGTGTCGAACTCCCCGGCGATGCGGCTCAGGCCCTCGTAGAGTTGCTCCGCAAGTTTGCGTCCGCCAACACGAGGCAGAGCCACGCTGACCACTGCGGCGACAGGTCGCCCCGCCATCGCAGCGATGTCGCTGAGATTGACGGCCAACGCCTTGCGGCCGATGAGGCGGGGGTCGGTTTGTTCCAGCAAAAAGCAGCTACCTTGCAGCAGCATGTCCGTGGTGATCAAGCAGGGCTTGCCCGATGACCACTCCACGGAAGCAGCGTCATCTCCGGGGCCGATCAGGACCCGCGAATGGGCGGGGATCCGCTGCCGGACCCAGTTGATGTACTCGAATTCGGACATGGCCAGCTTTCGCGTGGTAAGCGTGGGGAGAAGGAGGAACGCTCACAACCCTACATCGAACGTGGTTGCCAGGAACCGACGGAGCCGCCAGAACAGCGTCTTAGGCTCGACAATGATCTTACACCGGCTCATGACGCCGGGCTGGATGGCGTCGTCCATTTCGACAAACTCCACCGTCACCAGGTAAAGCTGGTTGACCGGCTTTTCGCCCTTGCCGTCGGGCAGCGGCTCTGTGACCACTTCGCCGCCGTAATTCTTGGAGAATTGCAGAGGGATTTCCGTGGCTTCCTTGCCGGAGACGCCGACGACCCGGCCTCGAAAGTAGTTGTAGCCACGGCCGTGGATGCGGATCCAGGCATCCTGTCCAGGCTGCACGAGCTTACTGTCGGACGGGTCGAGCAGCATGACCGCCTGAAGCGAGTCCTCCTCGGCAATTTCACATATCAGCGTGCCTTTGTCCAAAGCCTTGCCGATCTGCTCGACCTTGACGAGCTTGCGAACCCGCCCGTCGCAGGTGGCCCGCAGGAGCAGTCCCTGGGCCTGTTCCTGAAGCAGTTTCCGCTGCAATATCAAGTGATGCAAAGCCCCGCGGGCTTCGAGAAACTGCGGCATCAACTGGGCCTGGGCATACGGATAGGAAAGCAGCGTGCCCGCCAGGGCGCTGATCTGCCCACGACGGAGTTCCATTTCCTTCTCAATCACTTGCAGCCGGATTTCCAGGTCCGGGTTTGACAGCCTGGCAATCGGATCGCCCAGCCGGACTTCCTGCCCGTCACGGACGTAAAGCTCCTCCAGGTAACCTCCGACTTCAGGGACGACGATCGGGTCCATTTTGTGCGGATCGACCTGGACCAGGGCGAGGCTGTTGACCCGCATCGGCAGCGGCAGGAAGAAAAAGGCCAGCAGCAACAGGGCCACGACGCCTGCAAGAATCCCGACGCGGACCGGCTTCATGTCCGGAATCCTCCCCCGACGATGCAGGGCTTTGCTGAGCCGATAGATCGGGTAGCCGACCATGGTGCCCAGCGCCGCCGTGCCCAGCAGGTAACTGATCGCTCCCAATTTGTACGGCTTGAGGAAAGTGTACATGAAGTAAAGGATGCTGAAGGTGATGAACCAGCGATACAGGTAACTGACGATGGCGTAGGTGACGAAAAGGATGCGCCGCCGCAGGGCCATGTACGGCTCGGGCGGCACCTCCATGCCAAGGAGGTACTGCTGGGCCAGCGACGAAAGATACTTGTTGGCACGATCCCGCAGGTTGGGAATTTCCAGCCAGTCGGCCAGCATGTAGTAGCCGTCGAAACGCATCAACGGATTGCCGTTGAAGATCACCGTGCTGATGCTGCACACGATCATCATGCTGAGAGCCAGGTTGTTGATGAAGGTGCCCTTGTCGCTCCACCACCACACAAACGTCGCCAGGGCCGCGATCACCAGTTCAACATAAATCCCGGCTCCGCTGATGATGATGCGGTGCCACTTGTTGGGCAAGGTCCACGAATCGGACACGTTGCAATACAGGCATGGAGACAGGACTAGAAACAACAGCCCCATCTCATGCACTTCGCCGCCAAAGGTCTTGCAACTCAGCCCGTGACCGAATTCGTGAATGATCTTCACCAGCCCCAACGCGGCCCACAGGTAAATGAGCGTATGCACGGTGAAAAACTGGGACGCGCTGGGCAGTTTGGAAATGAACGTGTTCCACTGGCTGAGCACCAGGCCCAGGGCGACCAGCATCACTCCCACGCTCAAGGCGAAGAACCAGCGGGTGAAGATGAAGCTCAGGGGGCCTTTGAGGCGGGTTAACAGCCGGTCGGGATCGTAGAGCGGGATTTTGATGTAAAGGATGTTCAGAAAGGTCTGGGCGAGCCGACTGCGTTGGCGTTTCTTGTAGCGGTCGAACAGTTGCCTGCCCGCTGCCGGAGACTCGTTTTGAGCCAGACCGGCTTGGAGCAACTGACTCGTGAAACTTTCCAGGTCCTCCAGCGTCAGCCGCTCGGGACGGAAGCGGGCTTCGAAGGCCTTCTGAGCCTCCTCCAGCGTGTGCTTGCCGTCCATGTAGTCCAGCAGAAATCGTTCGTGTTCCTTGAAGCGGTAGTAGCGGAGACTGACCGGGTCCTTGACGACGTAATAGGTTCTGCCCTCGTAGCGCTGGGGGATGATGGAGAGGTCTTCCCGCAGGCGAATCTTGACTTTCTTCCGGCGTTCCAGGTCGCTCAGGGCTGGTTCGGTTGGAGGAGCCATAGCTTGGCAGCAGTCACGATTTCAGATAACGCCAAGGAAACCGGCGAACCAGATCGGGTATCAGCGCTGTGGCAGCGGAGGCTGTTCGGTTACCAATTCCGGGTAGATGGTCAGATTGACTTTGGCTCCGGCGAGCAGCCGAGCGTCGGCCCGGCTCGGATTGTCCAGTTCGGCTCGGACGTGAACCATGCCGGTGCCCGCCTCGATCTGACTGCCGACAGCCGTGATGATCGCTTCCAGCGTGTCGGCACGGGCCGAGGCCGGAGGAAGCCGCCAGATGCGGACGACTCGATCCGCTCCGCCGGTGAAAAGCAAAGTCGGCTGCTCGCTGTTGTCAGGCTCAGGAAGAAAATCGGCACAGGTCACCGCTCCGGGGTCGGACGTGATCAGATGCCGAAGTTCCCGACTTTGCAACGGCCAGACTTCGGGAACGGCGGTCAAGCCTCGATACTCCCGGGCATTGACCAAGACGATCGGCAGATGGACATGGGCCGCCGGGCTGAGCGTCGGCACAGCCGCGCTGACTTCCGGCGGAGGCGGCTGCGTCGGTTGGGTGCCGCACAAGGCCAACATCCCGGGCACGCTCCAAAGCGATTCCTCACAGGCCGATGATCCTAGGACACCCAACGCGAACAGGCTGTTGCGGCGGAATCCCTGAGAGTAACCGTTCCGAAAGAACGCAGCTTCTTCGGGTCGCGCTGGCGTTGTGAACAACTGGACGCGACCCGAGGAATTGGCCGTTAACACCATCTGGCCCGAGGGGGTGAACACGGCGAGGGAGCTGAACTGCCCCCGTCCTCCGCTGTCGATCACGCCGACAATGTCCCGGTCTTCGAAGTCAATGATCCAGAGCTTGTCACCGGCGTCGAACAGGCAGCGTCGGCCGTCACGGCTGATCCCCAGGCGGGGCACGTCGCCGGTGCGGTCCCGCTGCCGGAAATCGAGCTGGGCAAACTGAGGCCCAATCTTCCAGCGCTTCAGCGCTCGGTCAGTTCCAGCGGAGACCAGATACAGGCTGTCGTCCTTGCCTTGGCTGAAGTGAAGCGTCGTGATCGCTCCCCGATGAGCCGGTTCCGTGGCCGATTCCTGGATGCGATAGCGAAACTTCGGGCCTTCCGGACCGATCTCCCAAAGGCACAAGCTGCGGTCCGCTCCCGTGGCGATGAGGGTTCCATCGGGACTGATCGCTACCGCTCGAACCGCACTGCCGCGATGGCCGTCGGGATGCGACAGTTCGACGTTGCGCTTGTCCGTCCGGCGTCCCTGCGCATTGACCGTGATTTCCCAGAGGCGGACTCGCCCATGTTCCCCACCGGTCACGAAGCGATAGAGCGTTTCGCCGGTGGCCGAGTTCGTAATCGGCTTGCCGGCGGCGACGGCGTGCAGTGGCACATCCTCGCTCAGCGTCTCCCAGCGTCTTCCAACTACCCAGTCCCAAAGGATCACCGTCTGGTCCTCACTCGCAGAAGCGAGCAGAACGCCGTCCGGCGACGCAGCCACCGCGGTCACGGCTCCCGTATGGCCGCGAAGTTCACGCAGCGCGTCCAACGGCTGTTCCGGCTCGACCAGGCACCGCATGCCGACTTTGATGTAGGGGGCCTGTTGAACGGGAACGCCGCCCTCGATGCGGAGCCGGTCGTAATTGGCCACGCGAAAAACCGGTTCGCCGGCCCGCACCGACTCGCCGGGCTTCTTGTAGATGCGGGAAACCAGGCCCGGCACACTGGAGACGATTTTGTGCAGCTCCCGCTCCGTCCGAGCCTTGATGAGTTCCTGGCGGGCCAACTCCCGCTCTTCCACTGCTTTTCGCCACTCCTCGTAGGCCTGTTGCATCTGGAATTCGTGAATCAGTTTCTCGTTGGCGGAAACCGCGATCCCCGCTCGGCGGTCCTCCTGCACGATTTGTCGAGCGGTTTCGTACTTCAGTTTGGCCGCTGCGATGGTCGGCTCGCTCTCCGCCTTGACCCGGGCCGCGTCCTCCGCCGCCTGAGCCACGCGGTCATCCAGTCGGCCCAGCACCTGGCCGCGTTTGACCGGCTGATTGAGTTCCACGAGGATTTCCCGCAGTTGTCCATCGAACCGGCTGGCGACCTCCTGATCTTCGGCCAGGGTCACGACGGCGTTGTGGATGGTGATCGGATCCTTCTTCGGCTGTGTGGGCCGCAGGGACAGGCCGAAGTCCGCCGCTTGGCCGTCGTTCCGCATTGCAGGAGTCGGTCCCGCGACAGGCACGGTGGCGTTCGAGGACGATTCACCGGCAGTGGCATCCTCGGCGAACGGCCCCAGCTTCAGCCAGTACAACACGCCGATTCCTGCCGCGAACACCAGGGCCACCAGTCCCAGAAACCGCCACATAGTCGCTACCTCCCCCGAGGAGAGTCGAGATGCTGCACGTTGGCCACGAAACGATCAGAACAGCCAGAAGATGATCCGTTCGTAGAAAAACTCCCACAACTCGTAGAAGAGCACATAGCCGAGCGGACGAGGTCCGCAGCGCACCTTGACCTTCGCCTCCGCCCCGACCAGCATCGTGTCGAGTTCTTCCCGCGGAATGTTTTCGATCTCGACACGGGCCTCCAGGACCGTTTCCTGTCCCTGAACGACGGCTTCCCCGGCTAGTCCCTCCGGATAGAGCCGTCCCTTGTAGGTCCGGTCGGGATGGCTGGCCAAGAGGATGTCCACGCCCAGATATTCACCCGGCTTGAGGCGGTTCAAAGCATCCCGGATGTGGCCCACGTGTGCTTCGGGAATCTTGATGACGATCTCCCACGGCCCTTCCGTGTCGGCCACTTGAAGGAGAGGATCGCCGGGTTTGACCGGTCGGCCTTCGAGCTTTTCGACCGGGTCGAACGTGACCACGGTTCCTGAAATCGGAGCCGTCACCGCTGCTTCTCGCGGTTTTCGGGTTTGCAGAAGCAACACGTCCAGCTCCGCCTTGGCTTTGTTGTACTCGAAGTCGGCTCGGATCCGTTCGTTTTCCAGTTGAATCTTCTGCTCGGGAGAGAGGCCCGGCCGGTTGCTTTGATCCACATACAAAGCACGCTGCTGCTGGGCGTAGTTCATCTGAGCGATCAGCGTGTTGACCTTGCTGAGCAAATCGAGGTCACTGATGAGCAGGAGTTCCTGATCCCGGGCCACTTTCTCCAGGTTGGTGACTTTGACCTTCACGATGGGGCCTGTGACGCGGGAGTAAACGATACGCCTCTCCTTGGGTAGCAGTTGGCCCTTGGCGTCCATGCGGAGGGGGTAGGGGATGGCGATCAACAGGAAAATCAGAAGGAAGATACCGCCGAGGATCGCACCGGCGATGGCCCCGGGCTTTCCCCGCAAACTATCCTTGACGTTGGCCAACGGAGACAGAAGCCAACGCAGCGGCAGCCGCTTGTATTCCAGCGAGTTGTACAGGGCGGGAGCGGCATGCTTGACGATGACTTCCATCCGTTTGATGTACGTCTCCGCTGCCCCGGTCGGCTCGAAGAACTCGACCATGATGGCAGAGCGGCATGGTCGGGTGGAATTGGCCTCCCGCTCGTCCCGCATCGGCTGAATGATGAGCAGCTTGCTGTTGCTCTCGGCAAGATAATTGTCGAGGGCTTCGAGCACCTTGGGGGGAAGAGTATCGTCCTTCACCCCTTTATAAACGAGCCGTTCTCCCCAGATCAGCACCTGGTCGAACAAAGCCCGCATGGTCTGGACGAGGTTGCTGCGCTTCTCAATGACGTCAGCCCCGCTGATGGCTTCGACCTGTGTCGCACTGCCCAGCCGGGTGGCCACGCTGACTCGGTCGCATTGGATCAGACGCCGGGCGTCGTTGACGACGAGATAGGCCACTTCGCGGGGATTCAGGCTGCCATGTATCCTTCGAGCGAAATCCTCCAACTGATTCCAAAGCTGCTCTCGGCCTGCCATCTGCCGCAACTGGAAGTTGCGAAGAAAGGAGGCGGCATATTCCGAGAGGTCCACCATGAACTGGAGAAAGCCGCGCTGAGCCTGCGGGCTGCGGTCCGGCTCCTGCCAGACTTCGATGATCCCGGCCACCTGACGATCAATGACAATGGGAGCCAGCAGAATGAAGTATCGGGTCAGATTGGCAGCGGACGGCGTGTCACCATTGATTTCGCCGCCGCTCTGCGGAGGCACCAGCCGCGGCTTGCCTTGCTGGGCTGTCTGTCGCAACAGCTCATCGTGACAGGGCTGGGCGTTCTCGATCTCGTGCAGACCAACTTCCCGGTAGTTGATCTGATACAGCAGTTGGAGATGGCCCTGTTCGGTCCGTCCCCAAATCGCTCCCGCCGGTGCGGCAATGGCAGTCAGCAAACGCTGAAGGAAT
>JANWWR010000094.1 GCA_025055835.1 Gemmatales bacterium
ACACGATGGCGAAGGCCAGCACGAGTTTCCACAGGGCCGGCCCGCTCTTCGTCGTTCCGTTGGTGTCTTGCATCCGCGTATTGTAGGACAGCGTCGAAGGCGCGTCCGCTTCGCAGCGACCGGAGGGCTGACGCCTTCCGCCCGCTGTAAAGCAGGTCGCTTACGCTGTTTCTCCGCGTTTCTGATCAGCCAGCGAGCAGGGCACGTGAGTGCCCTGGTGGCGCTGCGTCGGCCATCACCCTCGCTTACGCTTCGGGTTTCTGTGTTTTTGGCCGGGCGAACCCCTGGTCATTCCGGCGGCCACCTGCTTGCCCTCGCTTACGCTTCGGGTTTCTGTGTTTGTGGCCGATTGGGGGGCTGACGCCTTGTGCTCGCGTCCAGATGATTGCGACGCTGGCCGCTCGACTTGACCCACTTTGCCGAGAGTGTTACAAACCCCGTCACGATTCAGGCATGGAAGCCCATGAAACGCAGCAGTCAACCGCTCATCCTCTGGTTCATGCTGTGGGACCTCGTTCTCACCGGAACCGCTTGGGTTCTGGCGTACGTGGTCCGCTTCCATGCCGGCTGGATTCCCATTCTCCACGAACAGCCTGACTTCGCCCTGTGCCTGGCCGACCTGCCTTTAGTCCTCATTCTGGCCGCAGCGGCGTATCACTTCACGGGCATGTACACCGTCCATCGGCTGCGTCGCTTTCGGGAAGAACTGATCAGCGTTTTGAAGGGAACGACGCTCCTGGTGCTGCTCATCGTGGCCACGGTCTTCTGGCGGCACCATCCTTATGAATCACGGATCGTGATGGCGCTCTTCTACGGGCTTACTCTGGGCTTCGTATTAACGGCCCGACGGCTGAGCTGGACCGCGATTCGCTTTTTGCGACAACTCGGCTACAACCAGACGCCGGCCCTTATCGTCGGCACGGGTCGAGTCGCTCGCCGCATCGCCAAGGCCCTCGGCAACGCTTCCTGGACCGGCGTCTATCCGCTGGGCTTCGTCGAAGACCAGCCCAATCGCTGGGCCAGCGACCTGAACATCCTCGGTCGGACGGAAGACCTTCCCCAACTGATCGAAAAACATCGAGTCGGCCACGTCTTCATCGCCTTGCCCCTGAACCGCTATCACGAAGCCCGCCGCGTCTTCGACATCCTCAGCCAAACCCTTGTCGATGTTCGGCTCGTGGTGGATGCTCCGAACATGGCCGCTTTGAGCCTCACGACGACGCAAATCGACGGCGTCACCGTGTTGGGACTGCGAGAAAGCCCCCATTATGGTCTGAACGTCGTGGTCAAACGAGCGATGGACATCGTCCTGTCGCTTTTGGCTCTCATCATCCTGTCGCCGGTGATGATCGTCATCGCCATTCTCATCAAGCTCACCAGCCCGGGTCCGATCTTCTACCGGCAGGAACGGTGCAGCCTCAACGGCAAGCGGTTTCAGATGCTCAAGTTCCGCTCGATGCGAGTCGATGCCGAGGCCCAGAGCGGCCCGGTCTGGTGCCAGGAAAACGATCCTCGCCGCACGCCTCTAGGTGCCTTCCTTCGCCGTACCAGCCTGGACGAATTGCCGCAGTTGATCAACGTTCTCAAAGGCGACATGAGCCTGGTCGGTCCCCGTCCGGAGCGCCCCGTTTTCATTCAGCAATTCAAGAAAACCATTCCGAACTACATGATCCGACACTGCGTCAAAGCGGGGATCACGGGTTGGGCCCAGATTCACGGTTGGCGGGGAAATACGTCGCTGCGGAAACGGATTGAGTACGACCTGTATTACATCACCCACTGGAACCCCTGGCTCGATCTGCGCATTCTCTTCATGACGGCCATCAAAGGCTGGACGGACAAGCACGCCTATTGAGCTTGCGGCGTGGTCAACCAGCGCTGGAAGAATTCGCAGGCCGATTCGGCCAACTCTTCTTTGCGATCGGTGAGGCGGTGATCGCCATCCTTGTACAGACGCAATTCCATGTGGGGATAGGCGAACTTCTCAAAGTAGCCCAGGACGCGGGAATACGGCACGATGTCATCCTTCATGCCCTGGAAGATGAGCGTGGGCCGGGCCAAGTCGCTGAGAAGTTTTTCGACGGGAAACTGCGGAGCTTCTTCGACGAGACCATAGCCGAGGTCCACATCTACCCATTCATTGCGGATGCGGAGGAAGCCCTCCTGCTTCCAGCGTTCCCGTTCGGCGGGTGACAGCTTTTCCCAGCGGGCAGTCAAAAAGTGGAAGCCCGGTGCGATCAGGGCCAGACCGACAACCGTTTCGGGCCGTCGCAGGGCAAACCAGGCCGAGGCCCAGCCACCCATGCTGGAACCGACCAGACCAAGTCGGGTCGCGCCGCGCTCGGCCAGGAAACTGCGAACCGCTTCCAGGTCTTCCAGCAGGCGGCTGCCGCGGAGGTCGAGCATGGTGCCGCTCGATGCCCCGTGGCCCCGGAAATCGAAAGCCGCAAAGGTCCAGCCACGCCGGACGCAAGCCGCCTCAACCGCTTGCGATTTTTCACCCCCGCGAACCGACCGGAAACCGTGGACGAACACAACGGCAAACGAGCCAGGATCGGTCTCGTGGGACCAATCCCCTTCGAGCCAATGGCCGTCGGGCAGGTTCAGTCGCACGGTTTCACGGCGGCGCATGAGGTTTTCAGGGTTGTCACGATCGGCTTCCCGAGGTTTCCTGCTCGCGCACGGGGCGACGGACTTTGCCCACGCGGACGGCACTGGGGGCCTCGGTCACGACGCCGGCAATCAGCAGATTCTCCCGGCCGCAACGGGGACAGCGTCCGTAGCGTCCCGCCTTACTCGCGGGGAAACGCAGCTTCTGTCCGCAATGGGCACAACGGCGGTGCAGCATCTCTTCGCCATTCCGAGCAGCCCGACTGTGGACGCGCCACAGAATCACAGACGAGGCAACCACACCAGCCAGGCCTCCGAGGAAAAGCACAGTCGCAATCGTCATGGCTCTTTCTCCTTCCGTAGTACGGTTCGGTTTCGCTTCCCGTTCCTTTATGCAAAACCCAGATCAGGGCCGACCCAGGCTCTGCATAATGAAACCCGCCGAGAGTTGGGCGAGTGTCGGTTAGAAGTTGATGAGCATGGTAACTTCTGAAGCTGCCATCCTTTGTGCCTGTCGCGGCGAGGATCCGTCCTGACCGCCGATCAGCCAAGCCAACCTGGAGCAGGTTTTCTTGGCCGCCACACCACTGTACGGGAGGAAGGATTCATCTATCAGGCAGGGCCTCACTGTCCCGTCAAGCTGGATATACGGATGGAACTTAGTTGCTTGCGCGTCTGTTCCGCTAGTTGGGAACAGAGCACATCCAGCTTGCGGCCTATTGTATTGATCGGACCCTCGGAGTGGAAAGCATTAGTCCCGCGAATTGGTCCCTCGACGGCCTCGATAACCTCGAGCAGGGAGATTTCCCGGGCCGGACGAGCAAGGCGATAGCCTCCTCGCGGTCCTTTCACCGAATGCAGCAACCCGGCTCCAACCAAGGGTTTAAGGACTTTCAGGAGGAATCGTTCCGGAATCTGGTGAGCCTTGGCGATTTCATGCGACGGCGTCGGCTGGCTCGGCTTGGCCGTGGCAATGTGTACCAAGGCGTGAAGCGCGTAGCTGGAAGCTCGAGTCAGGCGCATACTCTCCCCCTTTCCCGGACCTCCGTACTTATCCCATCTTGTCCCCTGTGACACGCCAGCAACCACCTTCGCCCCAATTAGTAGTCAGCAGATGGCCGAAGTGCCAAGAAATCAGACCTTTTTCTGACGCTGGTGATGACGGGGATTGAGGAAGAGCGATGGGGATTCGAGAACCAGGCGGGGAGGAGACGTCAGAACTCGATCGGCTCAGGCCAGGCGGCCTTCAGGACGAAGATTTTGCCGTCGCCGATGCGTCCCGTGCGAGCTGCTTTGACGACCCGTTCGACAACCCGGTCCGCTCGGTCGTCGGGCACCCAGACGCTGATTTCCACCTTGGGCAGAAAGGCCATTGTGTATTCGCTGCCAAGATACTGCGACAGACGCCCTTTCTGACGCCCGTAACCCTTGGCATCGCGGAGCGTGCAGGCTGACACATCGCACTCCGCCAGGGCTGCCATGACCTCCGGCACGCGAAACGGCTTGACCACGATGATGAGTTGCTTCATCGCTCCGTTTCCTCCTGGCGAGGCGCTCGAAGATCGCTTTCAGAACCATCCACCAGTCACGGGCAGCACTTGGCCGGTAATGTACTCACTTTCTTCCGACGCCAGAAAAAGCACGGCGTGAGCCACGTCCTCGGTTCGGCCCAGACGCCCCACGGGGATTTGCTTCTCGTACTCCGCCAAGACCTCTGGCCTGATGACACCCAGCATCGGCGTCTGAATCACTCCCGGGGCGATGGCGTTGACCGTGATCCGTCGCTTGGCCAACTCCTTGCTGAGGACCTTGGTCAGGGCGATCACTCCGGCCTTGGCCGCGGCATAGTTGGCCTGCCCGTGGAACCCGGCCCAGGCAGCGATTGAGGAAATGTTGATGATTCGCCCGCCATCCCGCAACACCTCTGCCCCGTGTTTGCAGCAATAGAACACGCCGGTCAGATTCGTGTCGAGGACGCTGTGCCATTCGTCCAACGACATCTTTTTCACCGTCTTGTCCCGGCAAATGCCGGCGTTGTTCACGAGGATGTCCAAGCCGCCGGTCAATTCGACGGCCTTTTGCATCATTCCGCCGACAGAATCGAAGCTCCGGACATCGGCTTCGAGCAAATGGACCGTGGCTCCGTGTTGTCGAAGACGACCCGCGGTTTCTTCGGCATCCTTGCGGTTGAGGCCCTCGGCGTCATTGAAATAGTTGAGCAGGCAAACAGCCCCGGCCTTGGCGAAGGCTTCCAGGATCGTCGCTCCCATACCGCGGGAGCTGCCGGTCACCAGCACGACTTTGCCAGGGAAGCGATACTCGATCATGATCGCGAAGATCTCCGGTCCAGCCCTGTAATCTGCGATTGACGGCCATGCTCCGCGTCGGACAATGGCACGGAGTAGGGCTGATTCACACAACCCGATTGTACCCTCTCGTCCGAGGCATGGCATGCGGGATTGGCGGAAGAGATGCTTGCTCGGTCTGCTGGCAGTCGTGGCAGTTGCGCCAGGCTGCGGTCTGGGCGTGTATGAGGAGCGGATGAAGCAGACCCAGGAGCGGCTGGCTCGGCTCGACGAGGAAGATGCCCTGCTGGGCGAGCCGTTTGCTTGGCCAGCGTCCGTGACCCTGACTGTGTTCCTCCGCCCTCCCCGCAGCGTTGCCAGTCCGCCGATACCCGTACTCGGCTCGGACTGGTTGCTACGCTGCCCCTGGGCGGAGGGCGGCCTCCCGGTCTCACCGTGGGAAATGTTTGTCGGTGTGTACGCATTCAGCGGCGATGTTGATCAACTGGAGACGGTGATTCAAAACGAACTGCTTGGCGGCAATGTCAAGGGACAGCGAATCCAGGAGCCGATTTCTTTAAGGGAAGTGACGTTCATCAGGACCGCCGCTCGACCCG
Source organism: Gemmatales bacterium (assembly GCA_025055835.1). GTDB lineage: Bacteria > Planctomycetota > Planctomycetia > Gemmatales > HRBIN36 > JANWWR01. The sequence continues at coordinate 5,513 of JANWWR010000094.1, forward strand.
ACGATCAGGTGCCGGTGACTTATCGGCGTCTGGTTCTGCTCAGCGAGGAGGAATCCCATCCCCGCAAAACATGGCTGCCTCTGGCTTGTTGGTTCCGTTGGGAGGTCTATGTTCATTCGCACGAGGATCAGCACGTGCTGATTTGCTTCAAGGTTCTTGATCGGGAGGCGACGGAGCGGGCCTGGGCGGAGAACGGAGCGCCGGCCAGCGAGTTGCGAAGGCTGCCGGTGGTGGATCGCAAGCTCTTCGCTCGGCAACGGGATGCCTGCCTGGCCACCCTGCGAGTCGGGGAAGCTGCCCGACGCTCCTGGCAGGACTGGAACCCCCGTTGAGTCGGATTTGGGAAACCATCGCACCCCAAGAGGGGACAGCGATTTCGTAGACTATTGTCCGATTAAAACCGGGTACGCAGATGGGCCAGAATTCGAGCCAATAAGCTTTCAACGAAATTCACAAATGACAATTCCGCGGATGGTTCGGCGAAGGCTCCTGTCTTGGCCGCCGACCTCGGCGTCATCAGCAGACAAGCCGCATCATAAAGCCTTTCTCTTACCATCTTGCATAACAGTAATTCATAACGCTTCGCATAGGATGCTTCGCGGAATTCTGCAAAGACAGGAAAGTGAGGCTCATTGACTCCGACGGGACGTCTGCAATCGGCCACATCCTCCAACACCATCAGGTAGCCAAGCCAAGGTTTAGGTGATCGTCCAAATGCCCCTTCACGGTAAGCCGTCCAATAATCAGTAGCACTGCCCAAAGCTTCTTCGCTTCTATTGTTATAGTTGTTTCCAAAAGAAGGCCCGACTTGCGCCTTGAATTCCAAAGCACCCAGAAGTCGGCCGTTGACAATGATGACGATGTCCCATTTCTTCTCCGGGCGAAAATACCCGGGCAATTCGACACCTGATCTGCGATAAATAGACGTTTCTT
>JANWWR010000106.1 GCA_025055835.1 Gemmatales bacterium
GTTCTCCATAGGCTTACCGAAGACGAGGTGTTCAGCAGAGAACGCCATCGGGAGCCGTGGGGCGAAGCCAGGGAAGAAGCAGGCACGGGGGCCGAGCATGTCGGTATGTTTGCAGGAAAAGCTCAACGATCCGGTCGTCAAGCACATGCGGCTCAATCCGCCGCGGCTGCACATGGATTTGACGGTCGGCGAGGCTCTGGCCGAGATCCGCCGACATCCTCCCGAAGGCCGGATCATCTATTTCTACGCCGTCGATTCCGAGAACCGGCTTGCCGGGGTGATTCCGACCCGGCGTCTCCTTTTGGCTCCGAGCGAACAGCCGTTGCGGGAAATCATGGTGCGGCAGGTGGTGGCCATTCCCGATTCCGCCACGGTGCTGGACGCCTGCGAATTCTTCACCATGCACAAGCTGCTCGCCTTTCCCGTCGTGGACAAGCAACGCCATCTTTTGGGCATGGTGGACGTGGATCTGTACACGGAGGAAGTCCACGAGTTGGAAAGCGTCGGGGCCAGTGATCAGTTGTTCCAGTTGATCGGCGTGACCGCGGCCCAGGCTCGGCGGGCCTCGGTGTTCGACGCTTTCCGCTACCGTCTGCCGTGGCTCGGCTGCAATCTGGCTTCGGGGATCGGAGCGGCGTTTCTGGCGGCCCAGTACGAGAGCGTCCTGGCGGAGGTTGTGGCGTTGGCAGCGTTCATTCCCGTGGTGCTGGCCTTGGCCGAGTCCGTGGCCATGCAGTCGGTGACGCTCAGTCTGCAAGTGCTTCACGGCCAACGTCCGACCTGGGCCTCGCTGCTGTTGAAACTGCGTCGGGAACTGGTGACCGGTCTCCTGCTTGGAGCGACGACCGGGGCGTTGGTGGCCCTGGTCAGCTTTTGGTGGGACCCTTATGGCAGGGTAGCAGTGACGCTCCTGGGTGGGATTGCTGGCGGGGTGACATTGTCGGCCGTGCTGGGAATGTCCCTGCCATTCCTGCTGCGACTGCTCCGGCGGGATCCGCAAGTGGCTTCTGGCCCCATCGCCCTTGCCGGTGCCGACCTGGTGACGCTGTTGTTTTAGTTCAATCTGGCCCTGGCGATGTTCGCCTAGGGCTGGCCAATGTCAATTCGGGTAAGCTCTGACGTCTCTGACGAACAGACCCGACGTAGTTGATGCGATGCCTGAATAGCAAATCCCTTTGCCTTTTTCTGCGGGGGGAAAGGAATCAGATTGCCTCTCATTCCGATTTTGAAAAGCAGCAGGAAGCCCTTCCGTGGGCTGGTGCAAACGGCAGCGGCCTGGCCGAGTTGATCCGCAGGACGAGACCGCGAGCCGGGTCGCATGCCATGGGACAACACCAGGATCCTGGGCTGATGCCGCCCAGGGGAGGTTTTGAGAAAAGGAGTTCTCCATGTTGCGTCGTCGCGCAATCGCGCTGGGACTGATTTCCGCTCTATCTTGGACAGGAGCGGGCTTCGCGGATGAACCGGCCAAGCCGGCTCCGATGGGTCAGCCCGCCATCATCAAGAGCGAAGGCGTCGTTCACGACCTCGGCCCGTGCTGTGGCGGCTGCGAGCCGGCCGCTTGCGGCGGACTTCAGGCGGGCATCGGCTTCTACTACATCAAGCCGGTGTGGGATTCCAATCCCGCGCTGAACACGCTCAATACGGGGGCTAGCTTCGGCGGTTTCGACCGAGGCCGGATCGACCACTTCAGCTACGATTTCGACTTCGCTCCGCTGATCTGGATCGGCGTTTCCGATGGCAATGTCGGTGCCCGGGTGCGATTCTGGACGTTTGACGAAAGTGCCAGCCTGAGTCGCATCGATGACAGCCTGGATCTCATCATTTCCTCGGCCGCTCCGCTGGGCATCAACATCACCAGCCGGGGCCTGCTCGGCGGTACCGAAACCATTACCGCCGTCGGCGATCTGCAATTGGAAGTGTGGGATCTGGAAGGCACCTACACCCATCAACTTTGCGGCTTCGACATCACCTACTTCGGCGGTCTGCGCTACGTCCACCTGTCGCAGAGCTACAACGCCGCGGTGGTTGGCAACAACACGGGCATTCTGCTTCAGGCCCTCAGCTCCGGGCACAACCTGAACGTGGCCGGTCTGACGGGCGGCGTCGAGACCCGCCGGGCCATCGGCTGCACGGGCCTGGCCGTGTACGGCAGCAGCCGGGCCTCGCTGCTCTACGGCCACTCCCGCCAGACGGCAGTTGCCGTTGACTTCACGCAGGAAGTCGAGCAGGGCATCGGTAAAGGAGCCGACACCTCCCGCGAAGACCTGCTGCCCATCCTCGAAGCGGAACTGGGCGTCGAGTATAGCGCCAACATGGGAAGCAGCACCCTGTTCATCCAGGCCGGTCTGGTCGGCCAGGTCTGGTTCGGTGCGGGTAACAACAGCCGCAGCAGCAGCCCGGACGTGCTCGGCCCCGCCGCCGGTGGCACGATCAGCGATGATAATCTCGGCTTCTTCGGCTTCGTGATCGCTGGAGGCATCCGCTACTAATCCCCTCGCTTGAATGTGGCGTGCTGGACACGGTCTTCCCTCGGGAAGGCCGTGTCTTTTTTTGGCATCGCGTTTCAGATCATCGACTACCAGCGGACCCCGGCGAGGATCTGCACCTTGACCTGATCCAGACCGTCATCTCGATTGGAAATCATGGGCAGGCGGATGATGTCGTGGCTGTACTCCCAGTGCAGACCAGCCATGACGTCGTAACCGCAATATGGAATCATCAGGCCGATCCCACCCCCGATGTAGAAGTTCTTGATGAAATCCGTGGCCCGGAGCGTGGGCTTAGTCACAATGACGTCGCCTTCTTCAATATCTGGGTCCTGAAAGTAGATCCGTTCCAGCAAAGCCAGGGAGGCGTGAGCGTGGCCCAGGCGGATACCGGCGTTGAAATCGAGGTAGTAGTGCAGGCCTTCCGGAGCGTCGGTCCACCAGTACCGCTGGTACCCGAGGCCGATTTTCGCATAGACCCGATGCAGTTCCGTGATGCCGCAGATGTCCCGGGCGGGAACCACGTCCGTTGTCTGGAAAAACGTGCCGACATTCTGCACGATCTCGACGTTGACCCCCTGTTCGATCAAGGGAATCGAGGAATTGGCGTTGTTGAAGATGTAGTCCACACCCAATTCGCCGTAGCATCCCGAAGACCGGTCGGGTTTGTACAGGAAGGTGCGGACGCCGAAGTCGGCGGCCAAGCCGGTGTGCAGTACATCGTCGAGGTCGCCGCCACTCGTGATGAATGCCGGGCCGAACCGGCCGTAGATGTCGAACGAATTTTTGACGCCGTAGCGGACGTAGAGCCAGTTCAGGTTGCAGGCAGGATTACACGTTCCGCAGGGTTCCGCGGGTTGGGGCACGACATGGATCGTCTCTGGCACGGGACGGACGGGTGCTTCCTGCCGATCAGTAACGAGTTCCCGCGGGGTCGGCAACGGATCCTGGGCGAGTACACCGCTTCCCAGCCAGAGGACAAGGATCGTACCAGCCAGCCGCTGCCAGCGCTTCATGGGCTTCATCCTTGAGCCGAAGTGGGTTCCCGTGCGCAGGTGCGCAGCATCAGGGATGGTATCGGCAGCAGCGTCGGCAAACTTGACCGATCTTTCCCCGGCGCAACCTGGGATCGACTGGCTGACCAGGACAACCGAGCGAACGCAGGTCGATCAGCGAAGCGGGAAAAGATCGCGGATCGGCATCTTGAGGCCGGACAATTCGTAACCGGGCGTCAGATACCAGGCCCGGGCTGACATCCCCGGCAGCATGGAGAGGTCAACGCGACCGGCTGGGGTTTCCTTGCGAATGCCGAGCATCGAATCCAGCAGCGACAACGGGGCCTCGTACACGACCACGCGAGCTTCTTGGAGTTTCGCCAGTTTCTTCGCCTCCGCCACGGCGTCTTCCACATAGCCGATGTCATCAATCAATCCGTACTCCTTGGCCTGCTGGGCGGTGTACACGCCGCCGTCGGCCAATCGCCGCAGGACGGTTTCGCCCTTGCGAACGAGGGACGGAACTTGAATCTCATCCCGAAGGCCGACCTTGAGCTTGTCCTTCCGGCCGTCCTGCACGATCTGCATGAATCGCTGGTAAGCGGCTTCGATCTGTTCATCAAACTCGGCCCGCTCCTCGGGAGTCAGTTCCTTGAACATCGACCCGCTGGCTTTCAGTTCGCCTTTCTTGATGATGTGCATCTTGACGCCGTGGCGTTCGGCCAGTTCGTGAAGATCGAGAATCGGAGCGTAAACGCCAATGGAGCCGGTGATCGTTGTCGGCTCGGCAAAGATCTTCTGGCCGGGGACGGCGATGTAATATCCGCCGGAGGCAGCCACGGCCTGCATGGCCACGACGACCGGCTTGGGACTGGAGGTCTTGCCCGAGGGCATCGGCCACTTCCCGTCCCGGAGGTCGCTGATCTGCTTGTGCAACTGGTCGCTGGCCGTGACGCTACCGCCTGGACTGTTGATGGCGACTACCACGGCCTTCACGTCCTCGTCCCGAGCGGCGGCCCGAAGCTGGTCATGGAAATAGCCGCTTAGGCCCTCGATGATCGGCCCGTCGATCTGCACCATGGCGATCTTGGAACCCGCGGAACTGGTTCCCGAGTGATAGCGTTCCGTCAGGGTGGAATAGTCCTCGTCCAGCAGGTCCGGCATGAGCAGGACCAGGAGGAGGAAGTTCAGCAACACCGAGCCGACAAGGGCGAAGACCAGGAAAAAGTCCAGCAACACGCCGAAGAGGGATCGGCGGTAGGGCTGGACGTAAACCACGGTCGAAGGCGGTCTGCCGCCTGATGGACCAACAGGCTGCGCGATGGGAACCTCGGGTGTGTTCGGCATGGCTACCTGACCTGTTACCAAACCAATCGTGACGAGGAAAAACCCCTAGTTGCATTGTAGAAACTGCCGAAGATCTGGCCGTCGCACCCGAGTCGAGGGTGAGCCAGAAGGGGAACCTCGGCTCTGCCGCACTGATCAACCGTTGGTAAACAGAGGCCGTGCCGAGCCTTGATAACTTCCATTTGCTTCGGGCTAAGACTGTATCAACATGACGGATCCGAGAGGAGCAGAGACAAGAAAACCACGCTTGGATAGGGAATTACTCACGCATTACAACCCGGAATCCATAGAGTCCGCGGACGGGCGATGCCTGACTTAGGTTAACTCACCCCCCCGAAGGTAATGCTGACGTACGGTAAATGGCCAACATTTTTTACCTGTGTATCCTTGACACCGGAATTTTGGCAGGGTAGCATACGCTCGTGAAGCGGTTGCTAGGCGTCTCGTCGGCTGTCTATGACCTTACAGCCATGGCTACCTTCATAGTCTGTCCTACGTGCTTCTCCCGATCACCGCTTAAGCGTTCCCAGCTGAAGCAAAGTCAGCAATGTCACATCTGCAAAAGTTCGTTTGTCGCGGATCTCGACCTGATCTGGTCTGCGACCCCACTGCCAACCTATTTTGAGCTCGGAATAATTATCACCATGATAGTTCTGATAATAGTTCTCGCATGGCTGACATTTGTCCTGTGAGGAATACTCAATCATAAAGCTTACTGGACAGAGTCCGAAAGGCGGAAGGCGACATCATCAGAACGGCGAGCTGGAGAATTATATGAACGAGACGGCTGTTCTGAAGCGATCAGCGGACAGGGCTAAATCTATTCTGGTCGAAGCTGAGGCGCTTCTACAATCACCGTTCATCGCCAGTGATTCAAGAATCAAAGACGCCCTTGCCGAGTTACGCCAAGCCGCCAAGCGGGTTGCAGACAATGCGCTGGCTCCGGTGAGGATTGGGATTCTTGGGGAATTTAGTGCGGGCAAATCCCTCTTGATCGGCAGTCTGATTGGCTATGCCGATGCTCTGCCCATTTCTGAATTGCCTACGACAGGCAACGTTACGGCAGTCAACATTACAGAGACGGACGAACTCCAGACAACAAGGGTTGGGCCCTACCGAATCCACTTCCTGGATCATGCCGGATTTCGAGAGTGCCTTGGGTTCATGTTGAATGAAGCGCGAAAACGAGCAGCGACAGCAAATCTTCGACCAGACCTTATCGAACAGCTGAAGGCTGTTAACGCAGATGCTCAGGACGCGCTTTCTCGAATCGAGGTATGGGCCAGTGCCGCCTGGAAGAGCACCAACAACCCATCGCTTCGCTTCCTGATTCGGGAACTGGCTGGTTTTACCCGAGCCTACGCGATGTGTGGGGCCGGGTTGTGCACTTCCGACGAACCCATTGAGGTTTCGGCCGAAGTTGTCCGCCATGCATTGTCGCTGCCTATCATACGGGAAGGTATCCAAAAGCTAGAGTTTGAACAGATTCCGCGCCCAAGCGCGCCGATTTCCTCCCGCCCATCCAGCCTGACGGCCCAACAACTTAAAGATGCATTTGCCCTGATACGAATGGTAAGCGTCGATGTGACGATCTCCCGCTACATCTGGGACCTGACTGGTCTGACTGGCACGGATCGCTTTTGCTTGATGGATTTCCCAGGTCTGGGTTCAGAGGCTTCTGGAGTACGGGATTTGTACCTGTGCCTGCGTGAGCTTGAACAGATCCAGACCATTCTTATTCTCTTGAACGGCCGACGCCCTGGCGGTAGTGAGGGCAGTCGCTTGTATGACCTTCTCCAAGAACACCGACCGGGTCAGGACATCCGGGATATGATTCTAGTTTCCGTTGGTCGCTTTGACGAGTTGCCTTTGCAAAACGACGGCCTCGAAGAAACATTACGCGAGTTGGCGGGAAGTTCGCAAACTAAGACAACGCAAGCAATTCCGAAACCGTTTTTCCCGACAGATGAGCCTGGTCAAGCCTTCGATTCGCCGACCCTCGGCAATGGTGCACTGTCCGTCGACATTGTGCTTCACAGACTTCCAGTCCTCGCAACATGCTTGGCAGGGGCAGAATCGATTGCCACAGCAGGACGTCCCGACCGTATTACGCTCGTATCTCCCATGTTCCACCTGCGCTTTCTGCAAAATAAGAACCCAGGCCTGTCCTGCGGCTCGTCGGACTTCTTTGCCAACAATCAGCTGGCAATGGAAAAGGCAGCTGAAATAACCGCCTTGTGGGGCAAACTCGCCGAGCGACTTGATTCCACTACACCTTCCAGGTCGCATCCAAGGCTGGTCCCATGGCTCAAGGACTTTGCCGCCGACGGAGGCATTGGTCAGCTCCGACAAGTTATCGTTAAGCATGTCAAGTCGCATGGGATAACGCAGCGTTATAAAGACATAGCACAGCAGGAGGAACAGCTCCGCAAAAGTCTGCGCGCCTTACACGAACTGCTCCCGACTGAGCCGAGCCAGGAACCGTACGATCTTGATGCTCTTCAAGTGCTTGAAAGGGAATTAAGGAATCTTGCAGCCTTCTACTCCGACCTGGGAAGTCACCTTACGCTAGATTCTCAATTTACAATAATGCGTGATGAAGTTTCCTTTTCGCTCGCCGACGACCTGCGTACTGAGATTGCCTGGAGAGTTTTCCAGTGGCCGGCCTGGGAAAGCCTATGGCTGAGTGTGCGAAATGGATTTGTCTCCTCCAAGAAACCAACAATCTCTTCTATCTTTTCCGATATTCATAACATTTTTGACGTGTCAGAAACAGAACCGTTGCCTGACAACAGTGAGTATTTCTTCGATTTATTTGAAAAAACGCTTAAGGGTTTGTTAGAATACACTGTTTATTTGGTCGATCAGGGACTTCGTGACTGGCTTATCCAGCTTCAAACTAATGTCGCACCGTCTCGAGCTCTTCTTCTTCCTCTTCTTGAGAGGCCCTCGGTGGACGATATTGTGAGTAAATCGGGAGTCCGGGGAGCTCGTGGTCTAATGGCGGCTCTGCGGGCAAGCATCGATCCGCTCAGCCTTAAGAAACTACTTTACCCCCCCGAGGGTAAGCTTTCCGACGTTCAATGGGAAATTCCGGCCACAAACGCAACTCTCTTGTATCCGCTGGCGCGCGGAGATAGGTTCAACACGGGCAAGGTATTCGGCTGGGCTCAACAGTTCGCCAACGCCCCGGAGGAGGCGCGCCCGCCCAAGCACCACTCCCACCAGGCTATGATTGTTCGCATTCGCGATCATCTCGCTGATGCTATTTATATGGAGATGGTTCAGGTCCTGAGCTGTGTTCTCGACCAGGTTGCCGCTACGCTCGCCGCGGTCTTTCAAGAAATCAGTGATAGGCTGTCCCAAATCATGATGTCGCAGGTTATGTTACAGGCCCTAGCTGAACCACCAGCTGCGTCTCCCGACGGGGCACCCGAGTCGGAGGAAAGGGCAATGGTTCTAAGCAGACTTCGTTACATTGTGTCGCTAATGTGAATGCATCCGGTTTGGTGGCCCTGGGATCGTGAAAGGAGAGATTTAGATGCCTCTTCGCATACTTTTCTGCGATACGAGCAGTGGGACTCCTAGGCCGACACAAACTCTCCTGCTTCGGCAGGACAAGGAATTCTGGCTTGGACCCGAGATCATTCTTCAGCCACTTGACGAACTCGTCCTGATCAGCCGGGTGGAAAGCAGGGTAACGGGGCGTCCAGAGATCGTGGCCGCGCGACTGCGTACTGTTTATCAATCACGACGGTTTGACAGACTTCATCCTCTGCCCCAACCTCGGGCATTGGGTCCGAGCAGGATTTACTCTAACGAACCCCTCCCCTCCGAGGCCCGATGCGAATTGGAGATTACCGTTTGCTATTATTCTGCAACTGTTGACGGCAAGCCAGTGGGCTCGGAAAAAACTGAGACGGCGTCCTGTATACTTTATACTGGACCTAGACCGCAATCGCCGCCGGAACTACAGGTGGCTAATATGGAGCTATTTGTGCTCACAGGACACAGCAGTACTCAGTCAGTCATTGTGCGTTATCCTGGTTCCGACATTCCAAAACTATCGCTTGCATATCCTCAGACCCTCGTTGCTCCGGACGACCCTGACGCCGAACATATACATTTAGTGCTCGAGGAGCTGAAGACTGTTCTAAATACTGCGCTTAACCATTCTCCCCACGTACAAGACCTCGATTCAACCAGACGAGAGTTCCGCTGGGCGCTCGACTTCCAGCTGTCGGACGCGGCCAAAGTAGCGCTCAGCCGGTTAGGCGGGGGCCTGAGAATCCCAATCGATGCGACTCTTGCGGGGATTCGGCCAGTACGATGGCTCCTGAACCTTGAGGCCCGGACCAAGGTTTTTCCGGGGTGGGTAGTCATTGATTTCGGTACTACGAATTCAACGGTCACCTTGTTTGATACATGGGATTATCTTCCTTTCGAGGGCCTCCCGTATGAACAGGAGGCGTATTTATGTTCCAAAATCGCGGATTGGCTTCGCATGACGGCCCAGGAAGCATTTCCACTCAACGGTAAGCGGTTGGAAGCTGAATGGCTGGCTTGGCGCAAGGCAATCGCCGCCAGGCTCAAATTGGCTCCCTCGGAGGATATCGTCGAATGGCTGCTAAGCGATCCTGAAACCCGCCTCCACCCGCTTATTGAGGCCATTGAAGTTACGTTGAGACTTCAAGCTGAACCCCTACGGAGGGCCGCCTGCGCAGTCCTCAGTTCCATATATCGCGACGCGCTTCGCGTACCTCCGCTGCGAAGGTTCCACCTTTTTCCGATCAAGCTCGACCCAGACACCAAATCGGAGGCCGTGCCAAGCGACATCGAGATCAAGGACGTCCGCCTCCGCCGAAACGACCCGAATGACCGCTGGCCAGAAATCGCCATGGGCCTGCGGGCTCAAAAAGCCCGGCTCGAAGCGATCGAGAGAAGCGAAGAAGTTCCTCTTGAGAAAATTATTCAGCGGTTTCATCCTTCACCCAAGAGGTATTTCGGTACGGAGCACCCCGGCATTGACATCGCCTTCGACGGGCGGGTCGAGCATGTCACGGTTGATCAATTGATGCGCGCTGGCTGGGAGAAGCTGCTAGCCCTTACCAACGAGGCGCGACAGCAGGACCCGCGGTTCCATGAAGGACCCATTCGCCGAGCCATCATCACCTATCCCACGGTGGCACCACCCTCGGTAAGACAGACTATCATCAAACTGATAAGAGATCTTGGTATTTCAGATGTTCGCATTGATTACGACGAGGCAATTGCCTCCGCCATATTTCATATTCTTCGGGAATACAACACGTACCCGGAACTGGGACTGGAACTATTCAAGTCACGCGCGCGTATTCGGTCCGAATCTCACTGGGTACAAAATGTTCTGGTCTTTGATATCGGTGGAGGAACTACTGATATTGCGCTTATTCGCCTCACACTTACAGAAGAGCCGGTTTTCGCTTCAGGGAGCAATAGAGGAGCCGGCGGCCGGTATTATAAGATCACACCGGAGTTACGCAGTTCGACCGGGCACATGCAACTGGGCGGAGAGCTAATGACGCTGCGCGTCTTCTACCGCCTGAAGGCGCTAATAGCTGACAGATTGCTTGTGCTTACGCAGGAGGGAAAGATTCATTCGGATTACATTCAATCCGTGCTCAACACAGGGCTTCCGGAGGGTGCTGTTACGAACGGAAAATACCTCGCAGGATGGCTGCCCGACATTGTAAAGAAGGAAAATCCGGACAACAACACACCACGCCTTCGCGATGCGTTAAATCTCATGGAACGGGTGTTTCCAACCCGGTGGGCAGAGGGCAGTTCGGAGCGCTCGGCTAAGCTGCAGGCGTTCTATGCCCTTTGGGAGATTGCCGAAAATGCCAAGAAATCCATGGGTGGGAAAAGGCCTGGCCTCGACGCGACCGGTGTGCGCGATCCCTTAGTTCTGACTGCGAAGCAATTGATTCAGCTTTTTCAGCAGGCGAATTTGGCCCTGGACGTACGAGACCCCAAGGCCTTGGAAATATGTCTAAGCGCTGAGGAGTTGGAGCATTGCATTCTAAAGGTCGTCCAGGAGGCAGTAAGCATTGCAGAGGGAGCATTACAGCGGCTTCCGGAAAACGAGAAACTTGATTGGTTGATTCTTTCTGGCCAATCGTGCAATCTTCGGGTAGTTGATCAGGAAATCCGTAAAGCATTCCGTAACTCTAAAAAATTTGTGTGGAACCCCCAGCGTGTCACCTTTCTGCCCGAATATGCGAAACTTTCAACCTCCATCGGCGCATGTTACGCTGAGAACCAGCGTCGCAGCCGCTTTGCGCCTGGGGATTCCGCGAAGGATCTGCAAAGAGGCATTAACGTCCTCTATTTTGACATTAATAACTTGTTTTCCTACCTGCCTTGTGCTTTTAGCATTGCCCAGGCCGGGCATCATACTCCGCTGTTTAAGGCTGGCGATGAGTTGTTTGAACTGTATGGAATCGACAACGCCGATATCCAGCGAGGTTGTATTCGAAGTGAATGGATGGGAGCCGCATTGAACGTAGCAATTTATAGACAGGATTATGCAAATGGCATTCAGAGATCATGGGGCACCTTTTCCGCGCAGGATTTGGCTAATCAGCTGGAATTTGGGGACAGGCAGTGGCAGGAACGCATCCGCTACCAATTTGAGGTGGATCACCGGCTGAACATTGAGGTGCTTCTGTACAATAAGGATCATGACAATAAGTTGCCGTTTTATCGAATTGCCGATGATGAGCCTCGGGTAGACCTTCCACTTCTATATACTAAGGCCCGGGAGCGTGCGAAGGAACGCGGAGAGGGACAGGCGCTGAGGAATCCAGAACAGGAAAGCTCAGCATCCTCATCCCTGCTTTTTGATGAGCAGGGCACTCTTCAGTGCGATATCGCAGTTGGAACGCTTCATCAGGTTGGTAAAACTGTATTTAAATTGGGTCAAAGTCTTAATTGTAATTTTTGTGTGCACGATCGCAGCTCGGCATCCAACAGCCCTGCCTCTATTCTTAAGGGTATGCTTAGCATGGACTACGCGACTGAGTTTATGCCTGATGGTACGGTAGGTGTGTGGTTGCGGCCGAGAGGTTTCCAGGCTTGGACATACGTAGGCCTGCTAGAACGACCGGGAGAGAAACCTCTCTTCCGCCGCCGGTATCGGTTCACCCTGGATGAGAAGGGAGTTCTCCGCATCCACAACGGAGAACCTCACTACCAAGAGTCACGGGATCCAGCGTGTCTTAGAAACAATCCGGGCTGGGTGTTTCGTGCTCCGCTTGCCTCGACGAAAAGGGAGACGGACGAGGAACGGAATCCATTCACCGGGAAGCACTGAATGAACCCGCTTGAAGAGCTTGTCAGTAAGGAAGAATCAAGCCTTACTCGGGGTGCCAGGGCAGCTATCAGTGGGCTCGCTCATACCCTGGACAACTTACTGCGAGCGTTTCCTAATGATCCAGCTGCTCACAGGGCGCGGGCAGCAGTGTCGTACCTCAATAGCTTGGCCTTGCGCGGCGTAGCGCGCGAATCACCTTCGGAGGGCATGCCAGTCGCAGGATCGGCCGAAGCATATTCAAAACACCCAACGCCCTCCGATACTTCTCGTTCCCCCTCTGAGCTACTACTGCAGACCTGGTCGAGAACCAAGGAATGGGATAGGTGGATCGGAAGGCTTAAGGAAACCAGCTTGGAGGATCTTCCGCGTTTGTTATGGTTAGTAACCCATAGGCTTCCTGCGGAAACTGCTAAAAAGTGGCAGGAGGAATGGGTGGCAACGTTCAAGCCCTCGATGAGCGAAAAAACTGCTATCGCAATTGCCGGACCTCTGGACCGGCTTTTATGCCCGCCATTACCCAGGGGGACTCCGGCGGTCCGCATGGATCCAACAGTGCCGCTAGAGGGTCACCTCGCAGCCGAATCCTCAGCTTATCCTATTGCACACCATATGGCCCGAGTGGTATCGGCAATTCTTTGGTTTCTCGAGAATGATCCAGCTCTGGAACACGCTTGGTCTTCCTTAAACCGATTCGGTGTATCCTCTGTGTCTGAAGCCAACCGAATACGGTACCGTGACGCATTGCTCCAACGCCTGGAGTATGTTCGGCAGGCTGAGCAGGAAAACAATTGTAAATCCCTTCTGATTGCCTGGGCCGACCTTGACGAAGGCATACACAGCCTCCTCTTCGAACCGTTACCACACCCAGAAAGTACCTTTTCTCTAGTCGCTAAGGCCTCGCGCGATTGCATCGCCCTTCTTCACCAGCGTGCTGCCCAGGCCCAAGTAGCGTGGCATGTCCGGGTACCGAGCGGTTCCTATTCTCAGTCGTGTGGACTTTCTAATCCCATGTCTGACGTGGAATTACAATCAGGCGGGGCTCCCGGAGACATAGTGCGGTGCCTGCGTGTATATTCAAAAATTGACAAAACTACTTATCCCGCTAGATTAGCGTACCGACCACACGGAAAGGCTTGATTGGCTCACCCACTGACAGACACTGATTAGACACCTGATGAAATGCCCGGGTTGGAATGCGTGCCATGAATTATCTGCTGTGGATATCCCTCGGCGTATTCATACTGGGTGCCCGCTGCCTTCGTTACTGCTGGTGCCGTGGCCGACTCGCCTTTCTGCGCTGGCGCCTGGCCAGCGCAAGCGAGAGTGCCGGCAAACGCATGGCGTCTGAGGGACTAGGCGATCCCTACCTGTTAACCCTCATCTCCGTCGCTCCGCAGCATTCTGCGGAGCGCTCTCTTCTGGTCCAGCTCCTTGGTCTCACACTCCTGGCTAATACCGTTGCTCCCCTAGGCCTTCATACCGAACATGCCCAAGGGCGCCCCATCTACTTGGCATATCACGCGACTGAGAAGAATTGTACGCAACTCGCGTATTCGCTCTGGCCTCAACACCCCATAGAGAAGATCGCTCTCGCCTGCAACATATTCTTACTAGCCCTAACCATAATTATCCTAGTTCAATAGCTAGGCAGCACAGCCCAGTTCATTACACAAGACTCTCCGATTCGGTGCGAAAGGCTTTGCACAATCACCCCATTTCCTCGCTGCTTACAGTCCCTAGGGTCCTGGGCTCGCTCAGAGCTGCGCTTTTTGCAGGCGAGGCAATAACGATCTTGCTTCATCAATCAAAAGTACCGCAGTATACAAGTATGCCGCACCGCCATTGATCCTTCGCAGATCAGCCACTATTTTTCCTATCCTAAAGGGGTCATACATCCTTAGGTACCTGCCGTCCAGCAATACCGTCGAAATAGGCACAGTTGCCGTGTCCAGTGATGCATTCGGCCGCTGTACTATCTGTCTTTTCCACGGGTCAAGCATGACCTTCTTGACATTATTGTAACACCTCTTTAGATCGGCAATCAACTTCTCTGCCTCTTGAACATCAGCTCGATGAGCCTCGGCCATGGCCTCTGCTCGACTAACCATCCGGCCAACAATTGCTCCAGTAGCTTTCCGTAGGGATGGCGGCAATCGCTGCCAGCTCTGATGAGCGCGGGAACAGCGGTCCTTCGTTCTCTTAAGCAGTGTTTCTCCTTGCTGCAGGCAAGACAGGCACTGGTTAAAACATGCATCGACATGGGATGGATTTATTATGGATAACAACCGATCTCCAAGGCGAAAAAGAACCTTGGGATGCGATTCCGTTCCGGAACGACAAGTATAGTACTGAACGGCCAACGAATAGATCTGCTGAAAGAATTGTTCAATGTAATCAACGCCTTGATTATATTTATAAACGGGAGCAAGAACATCGATTGCCATATTGCGCCAAGTGGTAAGCTCGGCGGTATGTCCTTCAATACTATCAGCAGCAAGCTGCTGATCAATCACTTTAAGCTGTCTTAGTACAGAATCACTGCATTGTACAGTGTGCGACAAAAGTGCAATCTCATCGATAAGCTTCGAATACAGTATGAGGTCTTCACGGCTCGGGCTGGTTCCAGGGCCAGCTTGGGTCGCTTCCCGGAGCAGAAACTCATATTGATCTGACGACATACTATAAGCTACCCGTAACTCGGTAGCAATCATTGCAGGTAAACTAACTAAGGTGCCTCGGTTTAGCAAGTAGGCGAGCTCTTCGGGTGATTGGACGCGCGTGTGAGTATAGCTAGACTGCAGCCCGCGCAATCCTAACTTGGCCAGCTCCTCTCTTACGGACGTGGCAATGTTTGAAGATGTCGCAGAATGCCAGGTATTATGCTGACTTTGTTGGGCTGTCCCTAAAGCAGCGAGAATGCAGCCTATATCCGAGTGCAATCGGCTGAGCCCGACAGTCGAGTCATCGGCACGGCTGAGCATATAGGCATTTAAAAAGGGCTGGGATGTGCGCAGAAGGAGTCGAAGAGTGACCCCGACCAGATCCATCGCAATGACCGGAGAAACACTACAGTGTGTCGAAATCTGGGAGACAAGCTCATGGAGTAGGGTCTTAGGCCCTGAAGATTGAGCGAGGAAGTGGACGAGCAGGCACGGAGTTAAAGGGGTGGAGCTTCGCATGGCCCGTGCTGACCGAAGCAGTGTCGGGAGAGCGTTCCTGACCCGCTGAACGGCCGCTTCGTCTACCAACAGCCGTAGAAGGATCATCCCTAGGGAAAACATATCGGCGGCTGGCCCAATATGTTTTAACACGCGTGCGTGGCCCCTACTTTGGGCGTCAGGAGGAATAAAGTCGGGCCTGGGTACGCGAATAAGATATCGATTTCCATCTGTGGTTATTTCCCTAATGGTTAGATAAAACAAACGTGTATCGTGCGACCTATCATCCTTGAAACGAAACTCAAGTGTGTCCCCGACAAGCAGTGGGGGTTCAGCCGCCTCGTCGTGTCTGAAAACCTCGGTTGGAAGTGTTACCTCACAGTGATTCTTGTGAGAGATGAACTGACATTCTATTGGGAATTCTGGAAGAATTGGCGACAGAAGTTCGGGAGCAATGTAGAGGTGATCCTTGCTATATGCGTTTTCTCGGGCGTACGTTGGAGTGACAGAGGTCCAATGGCGACTTGCTCCAAGGCTCAGAAGGCGAACCCGCGGAACGCCCTTGGCAGATGTTAGAGCCAGGTTTTGTGGCACTAGCTGGCAATGGGCCACACTTTTGGAATGAAGATACTGCAGACAGGAAAGCAATTGAAGGAAGAGGTTTAGAAGGATCTGGATGCGAGATGAGGATTGGCAGTGCAGCTCGTATTCATGCCAGAACGTAGCATGGCGGCCCCGCTGGTTGTGGTTTGAACACTCATCCAGGTAATCAGCAAGGGTAATTTCGTAATGTTCTAGAAGATGGAATCGTGCTGGCAGGAGGTTAAGAATAAAGGCTGATTGACGGCATTCCTCGTCTGTCCTAGTGCAACCACGGCATGCAGAATCATTACGCACTGTAGCAAGGATAATTCTTTGCCTGTCTGGAGAGCTGAGGCCATATCCTTGATGACATGAGTCGCATATGACAGTTGGTGTATCCGGGAGCGCCCAGGAATCATGGTCGAGAGCTCCCCCGCACTCAGGGCAACGAGGTTGCAAGGCGTGTTGAGCATAGCGGCACAGTATGGTGGGGGGGAACTCTGGACATTCCTCGGAATTGTTATTGACAAACAAGTCATAATAATTAATAAGTGGAATGGTCTTCTGTTGCTCAACGTCAGCCTTTTGGAGGCCTAGGTACACCTGCCGCTCCCAGTCAAACCACGCGTAGGCTATGTTTCTGGGAACGTTTGGTTGGCAGTTGTCCCGCTGAATCTTGATGACGACAGGCTGTTTCCAGTTGCAGCGGCGAATCTGCCCAGGGAAAAGGGCATAATGCGCGCTCCGGTCGGCGCCTTCCATAGCCAGAGTGTTATTGGAATCGACCTGAAATTCGAGCCGCAGATGGGTCACCGACGATCGATCTCCAATGACTCCAATTTGATCATGTCGAAGCCGGACGCCCATGGTTCTCTTTCCTGTAGATCCGTTGTTTCTTTCCGGAAGCGATGGGTGCTCACCGACTGGCACTACGATGTGGTGCCAACTGGTTTCAAGCTAATACCATATTCTATTGCAAGTGAGCCAGTCGGTCTAGTCTAACTTCGTCCGTGAGTCGGTACGCCAATGCGTTCAGTATGAACAAGAAGCATTTGCTTGCTCTTGCGTTAGCGTGCTTGGATGATAAAGTGATAATTATTTACTGGTCTGCTTATGTGTCATAGACTGTTGAACAAGTAAGAAGTTGCCAAGACCATCTGCCAGAAGGTACTCACCGAACTGCTCCAGGTTCCCTTTCTTGGCGTAGCCCAGGAGGTGCGCGATATTTAAACCAACCGTGGATGACGCTCGGTACTGGCCGATCGAACCGCATCTGCCGCCGCCAAATCCGCGGCGTTTCCGCTACCCCGGCCGCAAACCGATCGACAACCGCCGGGCCCTGACAGGAATTCTCTTTGTGCTCATCACCGGCATCCCGTGGGAGAAGTTGCCCAAGAGGATGGGCTGCGGCAGCGGCATGACCTGTTGGCGGCGGCTTCGCGACTGGACCCAAACCGGTGTCTGGACGAAAATCCACGGCGTTCTTTTGAGCCACCTCCGCGGAGTAGACAAAATCGACTAGTTGCGAGCGATGATTGACCAGACCTTGGTCCGGGCCGTTTTCTGTGGCCCAGACCTGTCCAATTTCCGCCAATCCAAGCAAGACCGGCGGCGAGGGGTGCCCGGATCCTTTCTCGGGACTAAAGGATAGCCTGTTCGGGTTGCGGTCGTTCCGCTTCGGTCGTGCAGGGGATGGTAAGGGTCGGCATCCGAACCTCCGCTTGGGCTGGTTTGTGATGCCTCAAGGTTACCCCCCCGGCGTCAGAATCGAGAGCGGCGTCCAACTCTTGGCGTGGCTGTACGGCTGCACTGGTTGGGACTATCATACATTATTTGGAAGTGAGGTACGTCACCGACGGCCGCGGCGTCGGGGCGACGGGTTGTCCGATGGGCGTCCGGCATGTTCACGGGACTGGTGGAAGCCCTGGGCGAGGTCGAGAAAGTCGAGCCGCGCGATCCCGGCATACGCCTGACCATTCGTCATAATGGTCTGGCCCCTGAACTCCGGTTGGGTGAAAGCGTGGCGGTGGATGGCGTCTGCCTGAGCGTCGTCGAGCTTGGCCCCGAATCGTTCGTCTTCGAAGTCGGCCCCGAGACGCTGACCCGAACCACCCTCGGCGAGCTTCGTCCGGGCCACCTGGTCAACCTGGAGCGGGCCTTGCGGCTCGGCGACCGGCTGGGCGGGCACTGGGTGCAAGGCCACGTGGACGGCGTCGGTCGCCTCGCCGCTCGGGAAGTCCGCGGCGATTGGCACATGGTATGGATTGAAACGCCCGCCCTGATGACCCGTCAAATGGTCATCAAAGGATCGGTGGCCGTGGATGGCGTCAGCCTCACCATCGTGGACCTCCATCGCGACCGCTTCAGCGTCATGCTCATCCCGCACACGCTTCAGAACACGACTTTGGGTCGAAAACAAGTCGGCGATCGGGTCAACCTCGAAACCGACATCCTGGCCAAATACGTCCAGCGGCTCCTGACCGGCACGGACTGAACCCGGTCGAAGCCGGCGAAACTCTCATGACCACTCCGCGGCAAACCCAATCCTACCTGCGCAATCTTTTCGAGTCCCGAGGGCTTAAGCCCAAGGGAAAACTAGGGCAGAACTTTCTCATCGACCTTAACCTGCTTCAGGTCATCGTCGCTGCCGCTGAACTGGGACGGGAAGATCTTGTGCTCGAGGTCGGCAGCGGCACTGGCAGTCTGACCGCCGCCTTGGCCGCCCAGGCCGGGGCCGTTCTCGGCGTCGAACTCGACCCGGATTTCTATCAACTGGCTCGAGAAAATACGGCTGCCTTCAGCAACGTCGTACTACTCCATGTTGACATTCTCGAATCCAAGCACCGTATCAACCGACAGGTTCTGGACACCTTGCGGCGGATGCTGGTGGAAGGACCGGCTCGGCGTCTCAAGCTCGTCGCCAACCTGCCCTATGTCGTCGCCACGCCGGTCATCACCAACTTCCTGGTCAGCGATCTGCCCTTCGAACGCATGGTAGTCACGATCCAGTGGGAATTAGCCGCCCGTCTGGTTGCCGAGCCTTCCACCAAGGATTACGGCTCGCTGAGCGTCCTCGTGCAGAGCCTGGCCGATCCTCGCATCCTTCGCCGTCTACCGCCGCAAGTTTTCTGGCCCCGGCCGAAGGTGGACTCTGCCCTCGTCCTCATCCGTCCCAATCCCGCCAAGCGTGCCGCCATCCGGGATTTGCCCGGTTTTCAGAGCTTCGTCCGGGACTTGTATCTCCACCGCCGCAAGAACCTCCGCGGTGCCCTGCATCCTCTTTTGGGCAAACGGTTTGACAAGGAATCGCTGGACGCTTTACTGAGCAGCCACGGCTTCGATCCCGGCGGCCGGGCCGAGGCACTGACCGTGGCCGAGCATCTGCGACTGTTTGAGGTGCTTTTCGAAGCGGGAGCGCTGGCAGCCCGAACAACGGATCCGAACGAAAAGCAACCCCTCGACCCGCCGTCGTGACGCCGACGACGGGCCGAGGGGCTTCGTTTTCCCATCACGATTTCACATGGAGAACGAACTGCCGCAGCCGCACTTGCTCTTCGCGTTGGGGATGTCCACGCTGAAGCCGCGGCGGTTCAGCTCATCGTGGAAGTCGATGACCGCCTCACTGAGGTACAAGTTACTCTTGCGATCCACTACGACCGGCAAGCCGTCGAACTCCATCAGTTCGTCGTTCTTCTCGTTGTAGTGCTGATCGAGGTCGAGTCGCGGCTGGAAACCGCTGCATCCGCCGCCCCGAATGGCCAGACGGAGATAGACCTTCTGGTCCGGGGGCAGATTCTGCTCCGCGATAATCCGCTTGACCTCGTTGATCGCCTTGGGAGTGATGCGAATGGACATGGTCTCGTGCTCCTCCATATTTGTTCGGTTTACCCTTATTATACGTGCCGCCAAGCCAGGTTTCACCGGGACTGGGATTGACACAAGGCAACCAATCGGGAAAGTCTGACGCCTCAGGACATCTTCAGGGATATAGCCTCCGTTCCGAATCCCGGAAAGCTCGTTCAATGAAGGAGCCGGGACGCTCATGGATGGGGCCGAAGGACAGAGCAGCCGACCCAAAAGGCCCTTGCCGGTCACGCGGACTTGCTCCGTCTTCTTGACCGTCCTGCTGTACGTCGGCAGTCTGTTGACCTTCCACCTGGGGGAGGCCCGAACATTCACCGGACATGAAAGCCTGGTGGCCCAGATTGCCCGGGAAATGCTGGCCACCGGCGATTGGATCGTGCCGCGGATTGCTGGCAGGCCCTGGCTCGAAAAGCCGCCTTTGCCCCACTGGTGCGTCGTCTTGAGCGGATGGCTTCTCGGCACCCTTGACGAATTCGCCGCCCGCTTGCCTTCCGTGCTGGCCGGGCTGATCGGCATTGTCCTACTGAGCTGGCTGACAAAGCGGTGGTTCGGGGCCAATCGTGGGCTTCTCACCGGCCTGATCCTCGGCACTTCCTACTACTTCGTGACCTATTCCCGCCTGGCAGAGGCGGACATCTTTCTGTGGACGCTGATCGTCGGCTGCCTGGCGACGTTCGCGGCCGACTGGGTTCGCCTTCCCGACCAAGCCGCGGATCAACGGAGCTACCGGCGATGGCTTTTTTTCGCCTTATTGGGCTTGACCCAACTGACCAAAGGACCGCTGTTTGGGGCCGTTCTTGTACTTCTGCCCTGCCTGGCGTTTTTGGCCGGCGTGGGATTCGATCAGGCGCGAACCGAGCGGAAAGCCGCCGCGACGGCACCGTTTCGGACGCTTCAGCCGTTTTTCTGGTTTCTCCACCCAGGGTTTCTTCTCGGCATCGGCCTGGCGACGTTCTGGCCGCTGCTCATTCTTTACCGTTATCCCGACGCGGCCGAGTTGTGGTGGATGCATACCTTCGGCCGACTGATCGGCCCCAAGGTGCTCAATCCCGCTCCGTGGTGGTACTATTTCGGCTCGCTGCCGTGGCAGCTTTTGCCGTGGACCCCGTGCGTCTTAGTTGGCATGGTAGTTTCTGCCAAGCGTGCTTGGACGGATGCCCAAGGAGCGGATCGTTTCTTGTGGCTGTGGTTCGGGACGCAGTTTGTGTTTCTGTCATGTGTCTCCGCAAAACATCATCATTACCTGATCCATGCCTTGCCGCCCTGTGCTCTCTGGGCAGCTGAAGGACTGGAGCGAATCATCGCAGCGGCTCCGACCTGGCTGAACCGTGTTACGGGCCGACTCGCTTTTCGATTGTCCGCAGCCGCCGTCATCGGGCTCGCTTTCATCCTACCGATCACGCTACCGATCCTTGGTCCAACGTGGCATTTGCTTAACGATGCCCTCGTGCTCAGCTTCCTGGGCATCGCGATATTGCTCGGGCTTGGGGTGACGATGGCTCACAGGTTGACCGCCGAATCGGGACTGATTCTGTTTGGCGGCCTGTGGCTGGCCTATGGCTGGATCCATTTCTCCGTAACCCCGAAAAGCGACGGCTACGCTCAGGAAACGGAATTCCTTCGCTCGTTGAATCGCTGGGTGCCTCGAAGCGAGCCGGTCTACGTGTTGGGTCTGGAACCTTCGAGACTTCTCCTCTACTCTCCGCGTGACCTGGAGATTTTCATCCATCCGCGCGAAATTGCTGAGCGCTCGGCTCAACGAGGAAAGCCAACCGGCGAGGATGGTGAGTCAAGGCAAGCGGACCTGGTTTTGACAAGCCGAGGCCATGAACCGCAGCTTCGCAAGTTTGGCCAGGTCGCCTGCGTTGCCTCGATGGAGCCACTGCGCACGGGGAAATACGACCCGTTTCGGGAATTAGCCCTGTACCGTGTGATTTGGAAACCAGAGAGGTCCGACAAGCGTGGGCAGTTTCGAACAGCTCGGCGGACGGACGACAAAAACCGAGCAGCAGGCCCTTGACGTCCCCGGCTCTTGTGGGCATATTCCCCGCCCCCGGGAACTCTCAACGACAGCAACGCTTTCGGGGGAAGAGAGGTCGAAGATGCGTTCCAAGCGAATGCTTATTGGACTGCTAGGAGTCGTTTTGGCGGTCGGAGGCAACGGTTGCGCCACCCACACCGGGACGGGAGCCTTGGCGGGAAGCGGTCTGGGCGCCTTGGCCGGAGCCGCCATCGGCAGCGCCACGGGCAACGCGGGCAAAGGAGCACTCATTGGCGCAGGTCTGGGTGCAGCCACCGGCGGGCTGATCGGAGCCGCCGCCGACGAGAACGACCGTCGCAATGCCGAACGCATCGCTGCCCTGCAAGCCGCCGGCCCGGCTCTGTCCATCCACGACGTGGTGCAGATGGCTCAGTCCGGCGTCAGCGACAGCGTGATTATCAATCAAATCCGAAACAGCAACAGCGTTTTCCATTTGACGCCGACCGATGTCGCCAATCTCCATAACCAGGGCGTCAGCGACGCGGTGATCCTGGCCATGCAGGAAACCGCTCGCAGACCCGTGGTGATTCAGCGTCGGCCCGTCATCGTGGAACCCGCTCCCGTGGTCATCTACGAACCTTGTCCGCCGCCAGTGATTGGCTTCGGCATCTACCATCGCCACCGCTGCTGGTGAAGTACCTGCTGAGGAACTGAAATCACTTGGCCTTTAATTCCCAGGCCGGATCGAAGGGGGCGTTTGGATTCCGCAGGCACTCGACGGCGCGGGAGATGAGGTCGAGGCTGGGCAGGTCGTATTTTCCGTCGCGGCTGCCCAGCAGCGGATAGAGGGTTTGGCAGACTTCGGCCCACTGTCCGGCCTCGTACTGCTGCAAGGCCCGTTCGTAGATGTCTCGCCGTTTAAGCCAGTCGGCGTCCGGATGTGTTCCGTGCAATTCGAACAGTTCCACCGGGGCCTCGATACCCACCACACGGACCCGAGCCAGACGCCGAACCGCAAACTGATCGCCGAGCCGTTCCCGCGTGGCTCCCGTGATCAACAGGCGGACGCCGAGGTGCTTGGTCGCTCCCTCGACACGGCTGGCCAGGTTGACCGTGTGGCCGAACGGGCCGTATTTCAACCGGCTGTGACTGCCGACGTTGCCGACGAGAGCCGGTCCCGTGTTGATGCCGATGCCCAGGCCAAGGGTTCCCTGGAGCAGGTCGCGAAATCGTTCGGAAATGCGGGGCAAATCCTCGAACATCGCCAGGGCCGCCTTGCAGGCCAAGACGGCGTGATCGGGTTGATCGGTGGGCGCGTTCCACATGGCCATCATCCCGTCCCCGGCGAAGTCCACGACAACGCCGTCATGTTCCCGAATCCGAGCCGTGAATCGCTCCATCGCCTCTTGCACAAGACGGCACGTGTCTCGTGGTCCCAACCGTTCTGCCATCCGGGAGAACCCCCGGAGATCGCTGAAAAGTACAGTGACTTCCCGTTCCTGACCTTCCAGCAGACGAGGGTTATGAAGCAGCTCGGCGGCCAGACGAGGCGAAAAGAACTGTTCGAACTGGGTCTGCAACAGATGAACCTGCCGTTCCTGGGTTTGTCGAGCCAGACCGGCACCAGCAGCCGAGGCCAACAGCTGGACGATCAGGGCCTCCAGCGAGCCGATGCCTTGCATCTTGGCGTGAGACGACAGGTTTCGGGAACCGTACACGACCCCGACCACTTCATCCTCCGCATCGAAGATTGGCGAGGCGACGACAGCCTCGACTCCCATCAAACTACCGGCTTGGACCGGCTCGACGGAGGATTGGTACACGGTGCAATTCTGGCTCAAGACGCGATTAACGATGGTTCGGCTGAAGGAGACCTCCTCCAGATTCTGCTCCGTGGGAAACGAAGCAACGCATCTCCACCCGTCGGCGGATCGCAGCAGCACCAAGCCGCGGTCCAGGCCGATCAACTCCACCACGGCTCGGGCCGTGTCCTGATAGAACTCCGGCGATCCGGCAGCGCTGCGTTGGACGCGGATGATCTGCTCAAACCACTCCGCCAGGCGCTCCGGCGAGGGCGATTCGCCAAGGCTCATCAAGGTCTGCTGCGAACCGGGCCACGATCGGCTCCGCCCCGGAGCCAGCATCCGTAACGAACTGGCAGTGGCCTCATCGAACTGTTCGTGCTCCACCTTGATGAGGAACATGGCGATGCGGAGCGTCACAGGCAGCGACATCTGCCGCGACTCTCCGGGAGGAATCGCCACCTGCTCGCCGATGCGGATCGGGTTGGTGGAACTCAGGTTTTCGACGCGAATCCTGCCGCCGGGCTGTTCCTCCAGCCGCATGTGAGTCCGGGACACGTATTCGCAATCCAGGACGAAGCGGGGAACCTGCCCCTGAGGCTGACCACGCCCGAATTCCAAAGGGCCTTGGATGTGTTCCCGTTGTTCCCGCTTGCCGGAGCGGGGGTCGAAAACTTCGACATGCAGCATGGCGGTCGGCCCTCGCCGGTCAATTCCTTGT
>JANWWR010000123.1 GCA_025055835.1 Gemmatales bacterium
GGACGCCCGCCGCCGTCTCGACGAGGGCAGCCGGTTTGTCGGGGAAGCCGACCTGCTGGCCGTGGCCTATGCTCGCCTCGGCGTGGAGATTCGCCTCAGCCAACTGCGGGCCCGGCAGACCGCCGACCGCGGAAAGAAGTAGCATTCCCTTTGAGAAGCCCGTCCTGAGGCAGATACCGCCTCATTCCTGCTGCCGACGCATGTCCCGGGAGAAAGGACGAAAATTCGCCTTGACGCCAACAATACATTGAGTAATGTATTGATGTATGATTAAAATGAAACAGAACCAACTGGTCAGCAGACCCTGCCCTGCCAAGCCGGGCCTCAAGCTGCGGGGGCCATTAACATTCGATCAGGCTGCCAGCCTGGAGGGGCTGTTCGCCATCCTGGCGAACGACACCCGACTACGGCTCCTCCACGAGATCGCCCGGCGGGAAGAGGCCTGCACGAGTGAACTGGCCGAGGTATTGGAAATGAAGCCGCAGGCGATCTCGAATCAACTGCAACGCCTACAAGACAAGGGGATCGTGACCAGCCGGCGCGACGGCAAGAACGTCTATTACCAAATCCTCGACCACTGCGTGATTGTCCTTTTGGAACGCGGCTTGTGCCTGATCGAGGAGGCGGCTAAGCGGGCCAGCGGGTAGTGTTCTTGCTGACCAGGTCAAACCGCTTGTTCCGTTTCTGGAAGGAGAAACCGTGGATCGACGCGAGATGATGCTGAGTGGTGTTGCCGCTGTAGCAGGCCTTGCCGGACTGGCTGGAGTAGCCGGTGCCCAGGAGAAGACTCCCGCCGAGGTCTGCTGCGAAGGCTGCGGAGACTGTCGGGAAGCGTGCCTGGCCTGCGTGGCCGCATGTCTGAACGAAACCGGCCGCAAGGAGTGCATCCGGCTTTGTCTGGACTGCGCGGACATCTGTGCTGCCTGTTCCAGCATTGCTGCTCGCAAGGGCCCGCTGGCTGCGGCAGCGATGGCCCTGTGTGCCGAAGCGTGCGACAAATGTGCGGCCGAGTGTGAGAAGCACAAGGACGACAAAGCCTGCCAGGCTTGCGCCGCTGCCTGTCGGGCCTGTGCCAAGACGTGCCGGGAAGCGGCCAAGGCCAAGTGACCCGTCCACCGGGCGACGCCCCGCAGGCCAGCAGGGCGTCGCCATTAGCGTTCAGCCGTTCCGGGAACAAAGTAACGGTTCGACCTGCAGCCTGCCATCAGGAATGGCGGGGAGTGCGGTGTGATTCAGCCTTTGTTGTTATCGTCTCTTTGCATTTCGCTCCGAAGAATTTTCTCCAACGGTTTGCCCTTGGCCAGTTCATCGATAAGTTTGTCCAGATAACGAATCTCCCGCATAAGCGGTTCCTCGATCTCTTCGATGCGAACGCCGCAGATGACGCCTTTGATCGAACGGCGGGCGGGGTTCAGCCTGGGAGCCTCCTGAAAAAACGTTTCCACGTCCACCTCTTTTTCCAACTGCTCCTGCAATTGCTTCTGGCTGTAGCCGGTCAGCCAGCGAATGATGGCATCCACCTCCGACTGGGTCCGGCCTTTCTTTTCGGCCTTGGCGACGTAGTGCGGATAGACGCTTGCGAAGCGCATCGCATAAACGCGGTGCTTAGCAGCCATGAATCCTCCTTCGAGCAGCAAGCGGGCTGACCATTTGGATCGGGTTTTAAAACGGTGCTTTGACGGCTTTGTAAAACTTTTCACTTACATTTCCGCAAAGGTCCCCCTCATAGGGATTCAGGACCATCACCGGAGCGCCTGGCTTCAGATCAAACCTGGAAAGGTCGGCCCAGATCACGTTCGGGCTGGTTGTCAGCTCAAAGTAGTAACGCAGGTTCGTCAGATTTATCACAGTTCGATACTCGGTATTGTAAATACCGAAGTTTTTGTATGGAGCACCGAATGGCACTGACACGTTGCGGGCGATGGCGATTGCACTGGCTACGGCCTCCCGCTCGTTCTTTGGCTCCGGCAGCAAAGCCGAAAAATAGGCGATCCGTTGAAACCGGTCCGTCGCTTTGACATTTCCTGGTAGCGGAGTGTCGCTCGTGGGCTTGGAAAAATCGAGCCGGCTGAGCAGGGCGAGTTGTTCGTCATAGGTGGGGTCGTTGGTCATGATTCGATACTGCTTGCCGTGGTGAATGACCGGTTTGCTGTTGATAAACTCGATCACCGCGGAGTCTCCGCTGGTATCCTCCATGGCCAAATGCAGGTTGGCTTTATGGCCTCGCGCCTCCGCCATGACTACCTGAATGGCGTTAAAGGCGTCCAGTGCCTCTTTAACCGTGGCGCAATTGTCGAGCAGGTACTGTCCCCACAGTCCCGCGTGGACAGCGGGTCGGGCGGTATCGCGCGGGCCAAAATCGGTAGCGCTGAGATAAAGCAGATGAACGCCCAGGCCTTTTTCGTTAAATCCGTCGATGGTGCCCAAACCGTACATGGTCGTGACCATGCTGCCGTGCTTCGAAGTCCAACGCGCGGGGTTCTCTTTGACGATTACCTCCGAACCGAGTTTGCCGCCATCGCGGGCCATTCCGCGGGGAAGGACGGTGAGGATCGGCTCCGTGGACTCGGGCCAGTCCATCGTCCGGGCCACGAAGACGCCGAGCTTATTGTTCCACAAAAACCGCGAGCAGGGCATCGCGGAACTGGCGATCAGCGTTGCGAAGACAAGGGTGGCCAGTGACATAAGGCGTTGAGACATGCTGGCTCCTTTGTGGGCGGGAACAGGGATAGTTGAAAACAGTTTTCTTCTGCTTTCCAGGTGTGGCGAGGTATTCCCAGTCAAGAAACCACCTCATTCCTGGCGTCTCCTTGGAGGTCCGTTTCGATATGTTGCTGTCGCTGCCAGCACAGGAACAATCTATTATTCACGCTTGCCATAGCCTCGATCACAGCACGGTTGTCAAACCCTGGCAGAGTCTGAAGACGCTCGATTAATCGGGACATTCCGAGTGCCTCGCTCGGGATAGCGCATCTGGAGTTGGCTCCTAAAAGGATCCAGATTATATCGTCTTCAAAAGGTCCGGCATCGGTGGTCTGGATAAACACTGCTTGGAGATCGGACCAACGAATAGCCTCGACTAGACCAGAAGGTCGCTCGCAGCGCACCTCAAATTCGTCGAAGGTCACCTTCGTTGGTTGAGCAAGCCTGCCAGAGCTTCGAAACCAGTCGAATAATCCCATTTCAAACGCCCTCTGCCGGCACCGCGCAGCAGCTACTTCTCGAACGGTGCGACAATATTGGATACATTGTAACCTACCAGGGTCACAGCCTCCAAATTGATGGCTTCGCCTTTTATTTTAACATGCACTAACCGTAGCGCACAACTCATCCGAGGTTCAATGCCCGCGCATCGACCACTTGATTCGCTCCTGAATTGGTGGGCCCCACCGATCTGAGGACGGTGATAGCCTAGCACTTGCGTACCTCGAAGTCCAGAGATTGTTCGCGGGCCCTGCCTTCGGCTGACGAATTCTCCGAGTGACCCCGTGCTTGAACTCGAAGCCTGGTTTTTGCTCTTTTTGGAAACAGCCGGTATCGCAGTCCCCCCCAAAAATCCTTTGAGTTTCAGCCGCGTATGTGATCACGCGTACACAACCGTGAAACCTGCCCCGGCGATTCGTAAAGTGTCCACTGGAGCCGAAAGGGCGGGAATTGCACTGCGGGAACCTGAAGGGCGACCGCCTGGGAATGTCAGGGAGATTAGCTTGGGCCCTCCAAACGGTTCCCGGTTCTCAGCAGGACTTGCTCATCGAGGGTTTTTCGACGATGCCCAGTCAATCCCTCAGGATTAATCTCTGCGTTAATGCCACACCTCAGGAAGGGGGACAAGGCCTCAATCTCAGTCATGTTGCAAATGCCCTAAGGAACAACCATGCCGTAACAATCTTCTGTCGCGCTTCCACCTGCCCGACCGACCCGCCGGCCCGAGGTGTTCCGCCTTCGCGGATTGCCAAGCTTGGCCTTCGGGTCCCGGTGCTCCGCCGCCTGCGGGATTGGTGGAACCTCGTGGAACATATGCATTTCGATGAATGGGTGGCCAAGCACCTGCCCGATGCTGACGTCGTAGTAGCTTCCGCCGGATCGGCTTTGTCAATCTTCCGAGCCGCTAAACGGCGAAACATGAAATGTGTCCTCGACGTCACGACCACGCATGTCGATCATTTTGGCGAGGTTCAGGACCGGGAGTTGGCCCGCTTCGGAGGCCGACCGACCTGGCACCCTTGGCTTCGCAAAAGAACACGCCACGAGTACGAACTCGCAGACGCCATCCGCGTCATGTCCCAGGTGGCGAAACGCACGTTAGTTAATCATGGCGTCCCGCAAAAAAAGATTTTCGTAGCTCTCCCTCCTATCGCAAGACCCGATGCGCCCCAGGCAAATTTCAGTGAGCTGACATTTCGTGTGGATTTCGTAGGTTTGATCGAACCTGCGAAGGGATTTCACTATCTGATCGAGGCCTTTGATCGCCTTGACATCAAAGACAGCCAATTAACCCTGTGGGGCGGACCGGGATTGCGTGGGGTCTCATCATATTTGGCCGAACGAGTTGCTAGAAACCCGAGGATCGTCATTTCTCCGCAGTCCGTTCAGAAGTTAGGCTTCGAAAAAGTGTATTCCCGTTCCTCGGTCGTGGTTTTGCCGTCGCTGGCGGATGGGTTCGGCTACGTCGTCGGCGAAGCCATGAGTTGCGGCGTACCCGTAATCGTCACGACGGCCACGGGGGCTGCGGACTTGATCGAGGATGGGGTCAATGGATTTGTCGTTCCGCCGGCGGACGTGAATGCCTTGATCGAACGACTACGCATTCTGGCGACCGATATGGATCGGCGGCGACGCATGGGCACAGCGGCCCGCGAAACGGCCCTGAGATACGGACCAGAACAGTTTCAGGCCGCTTGGGATAGACTCCTCGCTTCCGTCTTGTAGCATGAAAGCGGAGGCATCTATGGACGTCACGGCAGTCATCCTGTGCGGCGGCAAGGGTGAACGCTTGCGCCCCCTGACCGATGTCATTCCCAAGCCCCTGGTGCCTCTGCGGGGCCGTCCCATCCTGCGACACCTGATGGACTATTTATATGCTTCGGGCATAGGCCGGTTTATTCTATGCGTCGGCTATAAGGCCGCATTGATCGAGCAGTTTTTGCAGGAACATCGTGGGATGGGTTGGCAGGCCCGCTGTGTCGATTCCGGGGACGCTCCGATGACCGTGCGGTTGGCCGACGCCCGGCCGTATATCGCCGGTCGCGCTCTTGTCTGCTACGGCGATACCCTGGCCAATG
The DNA here is from genome assembly GCA_025055835.1 of Gemmatales bacterium. Taxonomy (GTDB): domain Bacteria; phylum Planctomycetota; class Planctomycetia; order Gemmatales; family HRBIN36; genus JANWWR01. The sequence goes on from JANWWR010000123.1 coordinate 5,283, forward strand.
TGAATCTTTCCGCACTCCTTGAGGAACATGAAAGCCACACGGCTTTGGCCACGGTGACGGTTTATCCTTTGCTCTCTCCCTACGGCATCGTGGATATGAATACCTCGGGTCAGGTGACAGGATTCAAGGAGAAGCCTCGACTGCCCTACTGGATTAACATTGGCTTTCTGCTCCTGGAGCCGGCTGCCCTGAACATGGTGTCCCGCGACGAGGACATGCCCGCCTATTTGGAAAGACTGGCGGCGAGCGGCAGGATGCGTGCATTTCGCCACGAAGGTAAACATTTAACTGTCAATACAGAAACTGAGCGCAAACTGGCGGAAAAGGAAATCGTATCGTTTTATACGCTTCCGGAACAAGGAGAGTACGAATGAAGGGGAAGCGCGTCCTGGTCACGGGGGGATCCGGGTTCATTGGTTCGCACCTGACCCGCCGCCTCGTCGAATCAGGGGCCGAGGTGGGCCTGGTGGTCCGCTACGGAAATGTCGTCAAGTGCGAGAGAGTCCGGGATATTTGGGACCATTTGCACGTCATCGAGGCCGATGTACGCAATCGTGGCGCCTTGCAGGCGGTGCGAGACTTCGCCCCGGAGGTGGTTTATCACCTGGCGGCTTATAATCACGTCGGAGAGAGCTTTCGCCAGGTCGAGGAATGCTTCGATGTCAATGCCAAGGGTACCGCGAACCTCCTGGATATCTGCGACGGCGTCGTCAAAAAGTTTGTCTATGTTTCCACCTCGGAAGTGTACGGGGCCCAGTCGGCAGTGCCCTTTGTGGAATCCATGTGCCCCAATCCGATCTCTCCTTATGCGATCACCAAATATGCCGGGGAACTTTATTGCCGTCTGAAACAGCGCGTGGGGGGCAGTCCGCAAGTGGTCGTGCTTCGGCCGTTTAATGCATTCGGACCCTATCAAAGTGCCAAGGCGATCATTCCGGAATTGATTATCAACTGCCTGCGGGGCCTTCCTGTTCGCACCACAAAAGGCGAGCAGACGCGGGAATTTAATTTTGTCTCGAATCTCGTGGATGGCATCATCGCTGCTGGGGAACACCCCGAGCCGATTGACGGACCGATTAATCTGGCTGCCGGGGAGGAAATCGCCATCCGCGACCTGGTTCTGATGATCGCGGAACTGACCCACACGAAATCACCCGTGGAAATCGGCGCGCTGCCCTATCGTCCGACCGAGATCTGGCGGATGTACGCCGATGCCAATCGAGCCAGAACGATTCTTGGTTGGACCCCCAGAATCTCCTTGCGGGAAGGACTGAAGATCACCATCGACTGGTTTCGTGAACACCTGGGATGCGTCGGATAACCGGCCCGGCAGCGGAAGTCCAGACTTCGCTACCACCCCGGCTTGTTCGGCTTCAGGTTTCTCGTAGAAAAAGCAAGGTTCTTGAGAGCGTGGAATGGATCGCTCAGGGTCTGACGGAGTCGGCCGCATGAGTCGTCCGGTTACCAGTTTCAAGCCGATGTATCGCATTCTGGTGGTTTCCAGCATGATCGCCGTGGCTGTCGCAGCCCGGTTGCTACCGCATCCACCCAATTTCGCACCCATTGGGGCCGTTGCTCTTTTTGCCGGGGCTGCCTTCGCGGATCGCCGACTCGCCTTTGCCGTTCCCCTGGCCGCCATGATCCTGAGCGACCTGTTTCTTCATGTTCATGAACTGCTTCCCGTCGTGTACGGTTCCTTCGCCCTTAGCGTGATTCTGGGCCGATTCCTGAGAGGCCGACGAAGATTCCTCCCCACGACGGCGATGACCTTGCTTGGTTCCTTGCAGTTTTTCCTGATCACGAACTTCGGATGCTGGCTGCTGTACTACCCGCACACCTGGCCAGGGCTGACCGAGTGTTACATCGCTGCCTTGCCTTTCTTCCGCAACAGTGTCCTGGGTGACCTGTTCTACGTCGGTCTCCTGTTCGGCGGGCTAGCCGTGCTGGAGCGAACTTTCTCCGTGCTGCGGGAGCCGATTCCTGAGCAAGGTGTCGGAGTTGTTCAGAGCTAGGTTATGCGAATCGTATCGCTGCTGCCCAGTGCGACCGAAATCATCTGCGAACTGGGTCTGGGCGGCCAGCTGGTGGGTGTGACCCACGAATGCGACTATCCGCCGTTCGTGCTCAGTCTGCCAAAAGTGACGCGGACTCTGATCCCTGCCGATGCGTCCAGCCGTCAGATCGATGCAATGGTCCGGGAACGGCTGCGAACCCAGCGAGCTTTGTACACGCTTGATCTTCCCGTGCTGGAGCAGTTGCGACCCGATCTGATCGTGACTCAGGCCCTGTGCGACGTCTGTGCCGTGGCGGAAGAGGAAGTGAAACAAGCCGCCTGCACGCTGCCGGGCCAGCCCCGAGTCGTGAATCTGGAACCGATGCGATTGGAAGAGGTCTTCGCCAGTTTGCGTCAGGTGGCCGAAGCCGCCGGGGTTGCCGACCGGGCCAATATCGTCGCAAATGCTCTGCGACGGCGTGTCCAGGCGGTGGCGGAACGCTCGGCCCGATTGGATCGGCGACGCCGGGTAGTCCTTTTGGAGTGGATCGATCCGCCATTTTGCTGCGGCCACTGGACCCCCGAGTTAATCCGCCTGGCGGGCGGCATCGAACTGATCGGGCAGGAGGGCCAACCATCACGCACCATCTCATGGGAAGCCGTTCGGAGGGCCGATCCCGATGTCCTCGTGCTGGCCTGCTGCGGCTACAGCGTGGAGCGGACTTTAGCTGATCTGCCGATTCTTCGCAGTTTTCCCGGCTATGGGGATTTAAAATGCGTGCAATCTGGACAGGTTTATGTCGTGGACGGCAGCGCCTATTTCAGCCGACCCGGCCCGCGGCTGGTGGACAGCCTGGAGATTCTGGCCCACCTGCTGCATCCGGATGTGCATCCGTTACCAGCCGGTCTTCCGCAGCCTTGCCTGTTAAAACAAGCCCTGACCGTTTCCCCCTGATCTGCCAGCGTGTAATTGATTAACTGATGCCGCCGTCTTTAGTCGCTTATTCCAATGGACGCCTCTTGCCACTCAACGAGGTTCGTCTTGCACTGCATGATGCCGGTTTTGTCTTCGGGGCGACGGTGACCGATCTGTGTCGGACGTTTCATCAACGACTCTATCGGCTGGGCGATCATTTAGCCCGCTTCCGTAACAGTGCCCGACTGGCCCATATCCCGTTGCTTATGTCCGATGCGGACCTGGAGGCCGTGGCCAATGAAGTGATCCGACACAATAGCCGCCTGGTGCCGGCTAAGCAGGAGTTTATCCTGGTTTTCGTGGCCACGCCAGGTCCGCTCGGACAGGTGTTCGGGGAGGCCGAACCGACGTTGGGTCAGGAGCCGACGCTGATCGTTTACGCCTACCCTCTGCCGTATCATCGCTATGCACCGCTGCTGCGTAATGGGGCCATGCTGGAGGTTTCGACCGTTCAGCAGATGTCGGCCAGCTCGATTCCTTCCCGAATTAAACATCGCAGCCGTCTGCATTGGTGGACCGCCGACCGCACCGCTAGCCAGGGGAAGATGGCATTATTGCTCGACGAGAATGGTTTTGTGACGGAAACCAGCACGGCCAGTTTTGTCATTGTTCGTCATGGATGCATCATGACGCCACGACAAGACAAAGTTTTGCCCGGTATCAGTCTCGCTGTGCTTAAGGAGCTAAGCAGCCAGCTTGGTATTCGGTATCTTGAAGCCGATCTGCGGCCGGAGGATTGCTACGGGGCACAGGAAGCCTGGCTATGCAGTACGCCGTATTGCCTGGCTCCCGTGGCCGATCTGGACGGACACCCATTCCCGTGCCCTGGCCCGATTTACGACCGGATTATGGACCGGTGGAACCAGGAAGTCGGCCTGAACATCCGCGAACAGCTTCTGTCTGCCGGTAGCGACCAGAGGGGCTAGAGAATGCCTGCAACAGTAAGCAGTATCCCTATGCTTATATCAGATACACAAATTGCATGGAAACCTCCGCTGGCTCTCTAGCAGTCGTCGCCTTGAGCCTACTCGGGGAGGTCTCGCTGGAATGGTATCTTGCGTTAGCCGTGCAAATGACGCGAGGAATCATCATGAGTCCGCTGCTGTTGGCCGTGATGGGTGCCACGACATATGGGCTGGTCGCCCCGGCCCACCATCTGCCGCGCGTTCCCCTGCGGTATGCCCCGGCCCCCGTAGACAACCCCCTCAAGGGCCTGGTGCCCTATGCCGACGCCGACCACGACCGCTTTCCACACAGCCTGGAATTCGACTACCTGCCGTTGTCAGCCCTAGTGGTCGGGCCTGAACGTTACGACTGGCAGCCGATGGAGAAACTGCTGGACGCTATCGCGGGTCGGGGCCGACAAGCCGTGGTGCGAGTCTACCTCGAGTATCCCGGTCGCCGCGGCGGTATTCCGGAGTTTCTGGTCCGTGACGGGTTGAAGGTC
>JANWWR010000194.1 GCA_025055835.1 Gemmatales bacterium
TACACGCTCCTGGACGACGGCATCCAGTTCAAGCCCCGTCATCCCATCAGCCGAGGAGCCGTTGTGGAGGTGTACGGCGATATTGATGGCCAGTTGACGCAGAAACTTGCTGACTTGGCTTCCGGAAAACTCGCCCTGGTGATACGGGAATCGTTCATCATCCCGAAGGGATCAGAACAGAGCACGACCCGGGTCACGGCTGTCTTCCCATCGACCGACGTGTTGCCGGAGAATCTTCTGAAGTTTTACGTCCATTTCTCCGCCCCAATGAGCCGGGGCATGGCTTACGAACACGTCAAGCTCTACGACGTGGATGGCCGGGAAGTGGAGATGCCTTTCCTGGAACTGCCCGAGGAACTGTGGGACCCTACCGGCCGACGACTGACGCTGCTTCTGGATCCGGGCCGGATCAAGAGCGAACTCTTGCCCCGCCGCGAACTTGGCCCGGCACTTCAGAACGGCAGGCGCTATGCTTTGGTCATCTCGGACGCATGGCTGGATGCTGAAGGCAGAAAGATGGCCGAATCCTTCCGCAAGGAGTTCACCGTCGGCCCGCCGGACACCGACATGCCTCGCATCGCCGAGTGGAAGCTGGACATTCCGCCCGCCAGTTCCCGGAAGCCGTTGACCATCGTTTTTCCGGAACCCCTGGATCATGGCTTGTTGGAGCGGGTCATCACCGTGGTCCAAGAAGGCGAAACCCTCGCCGGGCAGGTCCACGTCAGCGATCACGAGCGCCGCTGGCAGTTCACGCCGGAAAAACCGTGGGCCTCCGGAGAGTATTCCCTCGTCGTGGAAACGATTCTGGAAGACCTCGCGGGCAACAACCTGAAGAAACCTTTCGAGGTGGACCTGCTTCAGCCCTTCGACCGCGCCGCCGTTGCCGAAACCGTGTCGCTGCCATTTCGTATTCCGTGAAACCAGTGCGAGCGCGGACTGCTTTCGCGGCCTGGATGGTGTCGGCTATAATCAAAAGCAGTCGCCCACCCACCGGATCGGAGTCCCGCCATGCGAACCTACCGTCTCTGCGTCCTGTGTGCCTGGATCGCGGCGGCAGCGGCCCTGGTTTATCTGCTTCTTTCCGCTCCCGTCGCTTCCGCTCAGCCGCCTGCCGATAAGCCAGTGAGTTTCATGGAGCATGTCGCCCCGATTCTCAAGGAAAACTGCTTCGCCTGCCACGACACCAAGAAGCAGAAGGGCAAGCTGGACCTGACCACGTTTGAACGGCTGATGAAAGGCGGCAACCAGGGCGAACCCGTGGTCCCGGGCAAACCCGAGGAAAGTAACCTCTATCTGTTCATGGCCGGCAAAGAGGAGCCGATCATGCCCCCCAAGGAAGCCGGAGGGCTGCTCAAGCCGGACAAGGTCGCAATCATCGAACGCTGGATCAAGGAGGGGGCCAGGTTCGACGGCCCGACGCCGCAGGCCGACCTCGCCGCCGAACTTCGCAAACGCTGGCAGCCGCCCACGCCGCCGGCGGCATATCCGTTTCCCAGCATCGTCCGGGCTTTGACCTTCACTCCTGACGGCAAGAAGCTGGTTGTCGGCGGATACCACGAGCTGCTGCTGTATGACATCGAGAGCGGCAAACTGGAAGGCCGCCTGCACACTCGGGCCGAGCGGGCTAACGCCATGCTCTTTCTGCCCAATAGCAAGCTGCTCGTCGTGGCAGGTGGCCGACCCGGACAGGAAGGCGACCTCCGCATTTACAATCTGGATGCTCAGCCGACGCGGGTTGACGGCGAAGTCCGCATCTGGAACGGCGTCGATTCTCAGGGCGGGGTGCTGGTCCGGGAATTGTTGCAAACGGATGACGAGGTTCTGTCCCTGGCCCTCAGTGACGACGGCAAACGGCTGGCCTCCGGGGGCTGTGATCGCGTCATCCGCGTGTGGAACACAGGCGACTGGAGTCTGCAACAGACCGTTGAAAACCACGCCGACTGGGTCTTCGGCCTGGCCTTCGCTCCGGACAACAAGCACCTCTTCTCGTGCAGCCGGGACAAGACCGCCAAGGTCTGGGACCTGGACGCCAAGGAATCCGTGGTCACGTTTCCCGATCATCAAAACCCGGTGTACGGGGTGACGGCCAGCCGCGATGGCAAGCTGGGCATTTCCGGCGGCGAGGACAACCAGCTTCGCTTTTGGAACGCGACTGGCGAAGGAAAGCAAGTTCGCGCTTCCGGTGGCCACGGCAAGGCCATCTGGAAAGTGCTTCTGCATCCGACGCAGCCGTGGGTGCTGACGTGTTCCAGCGACGGCACGGTGCGGGTGTGGAATGCCGACAACGGCCAGCAGATCCGCTCCTTCGGTGGGCACAACGACTACATCTACGCCCTGGCCGTCAGTCCGGACGGGGAAATGGTGGCCAGCGGTGCCTGGAACGGCGAGGTCCGCATCCACAAGATCGCCGACGGCAGTGTAGTCAAGGCGTTCAATGCGTCCCCGGGCCTGCCCACCGCCAGCAAGTGAATGGGCTGGACAATCGCCGGGACGGCGGCACAATGGCCGTCGGTGTGGTTGTCGCGTGATGGTTCGAGTTTGTCATCCGGAGTCCGCAAGCAAGGAGCTTGTGCCATGTCCAATGTCTCCGCCGCTCCGACCATTGAGAGCGTGCTGAAGGAAACACGGGTCTTTCCGCCGCCGGCCGAGTTCGCCGCCAAGGCCCATATCCGCAGCATGGCCGAGTACCGGGCCATGTGGCAACGCTCCGTGGACGATCCCGAAGGCTACTGGGCCGAGCAGGCCGAGCAATTGCACTGGTTCCAGCGGTGGGACAAGGTCCTCGACTGGAAGGAGCCATTCGCCAAGTGGTTCCTGGGTGGCAAACTGAACGCCAGTTACAACTGCGTGGATCGGCACCTGAACACGGCCCGCCGAAACAAGGCTGCCATCGTCTGGGAAGGCGAGCCGGGCGAGACCCGCGTCCTTCGCTATCAGGACCTGCACCGCGAGGTCTGCAAATTCGCCAACGTTCTCAAAAAGCTCGGTACTCGTCCCGGCGACCGGGTGACGATCTACATGCCGCTGGTGCCCGAGGCGATCATCGCCATGCTGGCCTGTGCCCGCATTGGGGCCACGCATTCGGTCATCTTTGGCGGCTTCTCGGCGGAAGCGGTCGCGGACCGCAATAACGATGCCAAGGCCAGGCTGCTGATCACCGCGGATGGCGGCTACCGTCGTGGCAAGGTGGTCCCCCTCAAGCACAATTCCGACATCGCCCTGGCGAAGTCGCCCACCGTCGAAAAGTGCATCGTCTTCAATCGTTGCAATCAGCCGGTGGAGATGAAACCGGGCCGGGATTTCTGGTGGCACGAGTTGATGGCTGATGCCTCCGCCGACTGCCCCGCTGAACCGCTCGATAGCGAACATCCGCTGTTCATCCTCTACACCAGCGGCTCGACCGGCAAACCCAAGGGAGTGCTCCACACCACGGGCGGCTACCTCCTCGGCGCTGCCTGCACCCATCGCTGGGTCTTCGACATCAAGGAAGAGGATACCTACTGGTGTACCGCGGACATCGGATGGGTGACGGGGCACAGCTACGTCGTTTATGGCCCGCTGTGCAACGGTGCCACGAGCCTGATCTACGAAGGCGCTCCCAACTATCCCCGCGAGGACCGCTTCTGGGAGATCGTCGAAAAGTATCGGGTCAACATTTTCTACACGGCCCCGACAGCAATCCGCTCCTTCATGCGCTGGGGGGATCAATGGCCCAAGGCTCACGACCTGTCCAGCCTGCGCTTGCTAGGCTCCGTCGGCGAGCCGATCAACCCGGAAGCGTGGATCTGGTATCACGAGGTCATCGGCGGCAATCGCTGCCCGATCGTGGATACCTGGTGGCAGACGGAGACCGGCATGATTCTGCTGTCTCCCCTGCCCGGAGCGACGCCGCTGAAGCCCGGCTCCTGCACCTTACCGTTGCCCGGTGTCGTGGCCGACGTCGTGGACAACGCCGGCAATCCGGTCGGCGTCAATCAGGGCGGCTACCTGGTCATCCGCAAACCCTGGCCGGCGATGATGCGAACCATTTTTGGCGACGACGAACGCTATCGGAAGCAGTATTGGTCGCAGATTCCCCATTGCTACTTCACCGCCGACGGTGCACGTCGCGATGAGGACGGTTACTTTTGGGTCATGGGGCGGGTGGACGACGTGCTCAACGTCGCCGGGCACCGGCTCAGCACGATGGAGATCGAAAGCGCCCTGGTCAGTCATCCGAAAGTGGCGGAAGCGGCGGTGGTTGGCAAGCCTGATCCGATCAAGGGCGAGGGTATCGCCGCCTTCGTTACTCTGGAAGGCGGCGTAACGCCGTCCGAGGAACTGAAGAAAGAACTGCGGGAACACGTCGCCAAGGAGATTGGAGCGTTGGCCCGACCGGACGAAATCCGCTTCACCGATGCCCTGCCCAAGACCCGCTCGGGAAAGATCATGCGTCGCTTGCTGCGGGACATCGCGGCAGGTCGTCAGACTACCGGCGATGTGACGACGCTGGAAGACTACAGCATCCTGGCCCGGCTGCGGGAGGAGGAGGAAGGTTAGCCGGCATGGCCTGGGCGGTTTTGCTGTTCGGTCTGACTGCCCTGCCGGCGGCCGTCTCCCAAACGCCACCGGAACTGCCTCCCGTTCCCAAGCTCGACCTGCGACCCAATGTCGGCCCCGAAGAGGTCCCGCCGGTCTGGACCTGGCGTGGCATCGGCGGCGTGCTTCTGCTGGGGATCAACGTCGCCCTGGTAGCGGTGACCGTGTGGCTGTGGTGGACCCGGCCACG